>QHOW01000020.1:20545-29307 GCA_003219435.1 Verrucomicrobiota bacterium
TGTTGATGTGGAGCGGACCGAGGATTGCAGTTGCGTCCTCATCGGTGAAGACAACCACACGATGACCGCGTGGAGAGATCTTGGCGTGATCAACAGTGGGCACTGAGTACTCATGCCCGTCGGAAGTTCGGATGATGAATGGCACGAATGGTACGCGGTCGAGGCGCTTGCGGACGTCAGCGATCATTGCGGCACTATATCATGAACTTACCGCCGCGCATGACCTGCTCGCCGTTGAACCAAATGTCGAAATCCCGGCCGACACAGTCGATGTGCGTTTTGGAAAACCAGTTAGCGCCAGTATGTTCGGCGTAGGGGTGACCGAAGGCGATGTGGACGCCAGGAATTTTTTCGTCCTGTAAAATGTGGCCGATGATGTGGGTGCAGGCGGTGTTCGTTCCGATCGCAAACTCACCGACGCGATTGCTGTTTTCATCGGTGCTCGTATAGGCGCGAAATTCGTCGCGCAAATCTTTGTTCTTCGAGCGAAGATCGACAATCCGATTGTTCTCGACCTCGATGGTAAGCGGGTTGTCTTTGAGATCGCCGAAGCGCTCACAAAGATAATCGCCGACCACACCATCGACGACGAAAATACCGTTGGTATTCTGGGGCGAGGTAAAAATCTCGCCGCCGGGAAGATTGCCCCATTTGTCCTTTCGGATAATGCCGCTGGTTTTGAGCCATTTGAGTTTCGGAGAAAGCTCGGCCTCGAATTCCGTGCCATGTGGAGTTTTGCAGGTAATCCGTTTGACCTGGCGTGCACGCTCGACCAGACGCTGACTGAGTTCGTCGACTCTTAAAAAATCGGCGCGCATTCCTTCGAGCATAATTTCGCGGTTAATGTTCACCATGTGGCCGTGCCGGATTTTGTGATTGTTGACTACGCTGGTCATTTGCGTCCGGGCAGTAAGCTCGCCCGGTTGTGTCCGGGCAGCGAAGATCGACACCTGTGAAAGCGCCAGATCATCGA
Organism: Verrucomicrobiota bacterium; assembly: GCA_003219435.1. Taxonomy (GTDB): domain Bacteria; phylum Verrucomicrobiota; class Verrucomicrobiia; order Chthoniobacterales; family UBA10450; genus Udaeobacter. Next base: position 21,519 of record QHOW01000020.1, read on the forward strand.
GAATGATTTCGGGCATATACGGCAGCGGACGCCGCGCATGATGCTCGAGCACGAATAAGCTGTAGTCAGAACCGACGCGTTCCACTTCCTTCTGGAGCGCCGCTGCGATTTCGCGTGTCGCGACGTCGGTGATAATCGTGAGTCGCTCCTTCGGTTTCAATCGAAGGCAGACATCGATGGCGTTGCGCGCGCCGGGTATTAATTCCGGATCAATCGGATGGAGATAAATTCGGTCAGGCATGGAGAAGAAAAGTGCTCAGAATTACGCGAAAATCAGGCGTGGGCAAACCCGCATTTGCCACGGCGAGCGGAGTCGCCTGCCGCGCCATAGCTTTATGCAAAAGTACGGGGAAACTCACTGTTTTCAATCACGATACACGCGAAGGGTACCCCTTTGCCGAAGAAATTATGAGACGTGCGAACGACGCCGTACAAAGTAGCGCCGTTCCAAAGCGGGATCGTTCTCGATTGCTGCCAGCGTATTGGGCGCGTTCATTGGAGTTCGGTTGCGTCCGATCATTTCTTTCCCTGGGTTGAAAACGCCGCTTATGCACGCTTCAAGATCCCATCGGGTGACTGGGAGAGTGGCTCCTTTGTCTTGTACTGTGAATCGATGAGCGCTGCCGACGGCGCCCCCCCGGAAGTCGATACGATTCCCGCCAAAATCTTGAACAGAAGATCGCGTAGAAAACGAAGCTGTTCGCATTCTCGAACCATTCGTTTCGTACTTCGTTGTCTTTTGTTTCCTTCTGTCAGAGGCTTCCGCGTATCAAGCGCGCTTGCTGCCAAAGCGTGATGCTAATCGCAAGATCGGCATCGGCGTTATTCGGACGAGAAACATGCCGATTTTCATCGGCAGTCCCGGAATGACAAGCGGACGGTCGGCTTCCAACGCAGTGAGTGCGTCACGAACCACCTGTTCGACGGAAACGTGAACGAACTCCGGACCATCTTCGCGCTGGGCGTCTGGCCGGTTTGCGACTTCCTGGAACTCAGTGTGCACGGGACCGGGACAGAGAGCGCAGACGCTCACACCAGTTCCGCGAAGTTCGGCTCGGAGCGCTTCGGAGAAACTAGTGACATACGCTTTTGTCGCAGCGTAAACAGCAAAGTTTGGGATCGGAAGAAAGCCAGCTGATGAGCTGACGTTCAAAATCGCGCCGCGCTTGCTCGCAATCATTTGTGGAAGCAAATGACGGGTGAGGGAAGTAAGCGCCACCATGTTTACGAGCATTATTTGCTGGTTAAGAATGGGATCGCTCGTGGCGAAGGGACCGAGGTCGCCGAGGCCGGCGTTGTTGATTAGCAGATCGACATCAATCTTTTCATGATCCAGCCACGCCATCAGTTCCTTCAGTTGGGCGAGATCGGCGAGATCGGTTTTGCGAATGCGAACAGTGAGATTCGGATATTGCTGTCTTAATTCGTCGCGTAGTTCACTTAACTGTTGCTCGCGTCGAGCCACCAAAATGAGCAATCGCGTGCGGCCGGCGAGTTGCCGCGCAAGCTCGCGTCCGATCCCGGCCGATGCTCCGGTGATCAGGGCGTTACAACCGTCGAGTTTCATTTCTCGCCTTATTCGGCGGCTTGGAAACCGCCGCTCCTTGCTGCAATGATTCGACTTCGCGCTTCGTCAGCGGCCGCCAATGGCCGGGGGGCAAATCGCTGAGCCACAAGTTGCCGATGCGAATACGGACAAGACGTTTCACTTCGTAATCGATTTCGTGAAACATGCGGCGGATCTGCCGGTTGATACCTTGTCTCAAGACAACGCGCAAGCGTTTCGGACCGCGTGAATGAACCTGCTGGATACGGGCGCGTTTGCCATCGAGAAAAATTCCTTCGGCTAATCTGGGCGCCAGCGCGGGATCCCACGGGCGATTTAACGTTACTTCGTACTCCTTGTCGATTTTATAGCTCGGATGGGTGAGCCGCTGAGCGAGATCGCCGTCGTTGGTGAGGAGGATAACGCCTTCGGTTTGGGCATCCAGACGGCCGACGTTGAAGAGACCCGAAAATTTTTTGGGCAGAAGATCGAAGATCGTGTCGCGGGCGTGTGCATCTTTTCGCGTCGATACGAAGCCCGCCGGTTTGTGCAGCATGATGGTGAGCGGTGGTTCGGCATGAGCCAGTTTGCCATCCACTTTGACATGATCGCGCGGGGTTGGCTGCGCGCTGAAATCGGTACAGACTTTACCGTTGATAGTGACGCGGCCGGCGGCAATTAATTCATCACAGTGACGCCGCGAGCCGACGCCAGCGGCGGCGAGGAAGCGATTGAGGCGCATGAACGAGAACGATTGAGAAGCGTGGAGACGCCTACCGATCACGGTTCACCGATCAGGTGCGTTCACACTTCCGGTTAAACGTCGGGCTTGGTTTTCGGAAGGCCGATCACTTTGCTGCCTTCCTTCCACTGGCCGCGCTTTTTCAACAGTTCGACGCGCTCGAAACGCTTTAGCACATTGCGCTTGGCGGCGATGGTGCTGGCCCCTTTTAAACTGCGGTGTTGCGACATGGATTCGGTAGAAGGTTATCCGCCTTAGGCGGGTTACAATCGTTACAAAGGAAAACGAGCCGGCACATTAAGCGTCGATCCGGATTTTTCAAATGGAGATCATAATTGGTTGCTGAGCACGACATACGTGCCCGAGGCGGTGATCTGATGAAAAACGTGAAAGCGATCGGTCAATAACGGTTTCCAGTGACCGACGCGCCCTTGCTCAACAATCAGATAAATAGCCTCGATCTGGCTCCATTTCTTTAGAACTGCGTCTTCATCAAGAAAGATGTCGAGCGGCGGTGTGCCGAGCGGAGCCTCTTTTTGCGGATTTTGATTCACGAGCGAAAATTTCCGGTTCAAATAAAAAATAAGGCTACTGCCGTCGTTGAGCGGACCTTCAAAAAGCACTTCGCCTTTTTCATCCAGCCTCGCATTAAGGAAGCGGCCCAGATCGGCAAGAGAAAAATAAGGAGCGATTCGGGCGACGCTTTCCATCATGCTCAGGCCGGTGGGAATCATCGCGACGCTCAAGGCAACGACCGCAAGTTTCTCGCGTTGCTTAAAAATAAAATAAAGCGCTACCAACGAGAGAGAGGCCAGAGAGACGCCAGTGATCAGGAACATCGGGCGAAGTGCCAACCACGTTGACACCGGCATATTGTGCAACGCCTCCCAAGCCGTCCAGCGATCACCCATCGCCCCCCAACTTCCGTTGCGAGCGCGTGCCGCGTTTGTGATGAACAGCGCAACCGCCGCGCTCATCATCCCGATCGAGCCGACGGCGATTGCACCGGCGGCGCGCAATCTGCCCGGCATCCGGTCCCAGGCAAGCGCGGCCCAAAGCGCGAGCGCGCTCCACATGCTCATCGAGTAATAATCCTGGCGCTGCCCAAGAAAGAGAAGCGGGACGAAGATCACGCCCATCCAGCACAGTGGCAGCGCATCGGAAAATTCGATTTCGCGCGGCCGCGCGAGGCGCCGCCAGGCGAAAATCAACCCCGGCAGCAGCGCGATTGACCATGGGAACCACCAGGCCAAATGCATCCCCAAAAATTGATAAACAGGCGCGCCTTTAAAATCATGCGTCGCATCGTTGAGCCCGCGCAAATGCCCGATCCATTCCGAGCTGACCAGATAACCAAGATATCTCGGATAATGGTATTGCACCCAAATGTGCCACGGCGTGACGATCAAACAGAAGATCAACAAGTACTCCCAGCGCAGGAGCGCGCGAAAGCGGACGCGCGCTTCTCGATAGAAAATTGAGAGCAAAAGAAAGATCGCGGCCGGATAAATGATGCCGAGAAAACCTTTGGTCAGGCAGGCGAGTGCTGAACAAATCCAGAATCCCGCGAACCAGGCGGACCGGTAGCGCCGGCGCTGATAACCGCACAGACCGCACGAAATGGCGCCTGCAATTAACGCGCTGAATAGCGGCTCAGGCATGACGATGCGCGCGAGGAGAAAGACGCCGCAAAAGCTGACGTAAATCAGACCGGCGATGGATCCGCGCCGGTAGTCAGTGAGTTTCTCCCCAATCAGGAAAATCAGCGCAACCAGAACCACGCTCGCGAGCGCAACAGGGAGTCGGGCGGCGGCCGCATTGACCCCAAAAAGTTTGAACGAGATAATAATGAGCCAGTAGAGCAACGGCGGTTTTTGCAAGCGCGGAATACCGTCGTTGGTGGGGAGGAGCCAGTTGTGCGTTTCGACCATCTCCTTGGCCGCACCGCCGTACTGGCCTTCGGTCTGACTGTAGAGGTCGCCCGAGCCTATCGTCGCCACGTGCAGAAGCACTGCGAGCGCAATCAGAATGGCAAAGAGAGCATGACGCGTCGGTGGCGGAGTGAGCACCACCGGCTCCAGGAGAGTTTCTTCGATCCTAAATGTGCGGGCGCCTGCCGTCATCGGTGCGTCAGGCTGTTCGGCGGGCAGGCTGAGTGTTTGCCTCCGAGTTTCGATATTTTTCCCAGCTCTCAGGCAAGCGCAGCAGCGTTCCGGCGGGCATCTCGATGAGCGCGAGTGATTGGCGACAGTCGGCAATTAACACATTGTCCTTCGGGCGAACGATGCGAAACGCGCACCAAAATCGTACGCGCTCCAGTCGCTCGAGCCAGCCTTCAATCGCGAGCCGATCCCCAAGTCTTGCCGCGCGGCGGTAGTCGATCTCGGTGTGGACGACCACGGGATATTTTTGCGTCTCGGCCATTTCTGCAAGGGCGAGACCGAGTTCTTCAGCGAGGAGTGTGCGAGCTACTTCGATGAAGCGTAGATATGCGATGTTCGACACAACGCCGCCGCAATCGGTGTCGAAAAACATCACCTGCACTTCCGTGCGAATGCGCGGCATCTTGGCGGCGGTCACAATCAACAATCATTCCGAAAAGCTTCCTAAAGCAATGCCAATCATTGAAAGGATAGGACACATACAACCCATGTGACCTATGCGAATCTATTGAGGGCTGTTGCCCCGCCGTAGCTGGAACTGAGGGTCCAGTTGGATCGCACGTTGGAAGTGTTTCTCAGCAAGCTCGGTCATTCCGAGATTTTGCAGCCGGAGCCCGATCATCCAATGGAAATGCGGATTATCGGGAGTGGATTGGTCGGCTTTGTTTTCGTGAACGCTCGCTTCCTGGAATCTAGCCAGCGTTCGCTCAGCGCCTGCGAGTTGATTGTTGGCCAGGACAAGGTGCGGATTGCGCTGCACGGCGTCGCTCCAAACCGAAATGGCTTCCTCCCTGCGACCAAGTTGCCAGAGCGATTCGCCTTTTTCCTGGCGAGCGAGAATTAGATCGGACCGCTGCGCCAAGGCTTCATCGAGACTCAGTTGTGCCTGCTCGTAGCGTCCCAAACGATTGAGGATCGTACCCCGATAATACAGGCTTAAGGCTTTACCCTGTCCTTTTTGGCGAGCTGCGGCCTGGCCGAGCAGCGCAACCGACTGCTCCGCGTCGCCAGAGAGATATTCAAACCAGGCAAGCTTTGATAGCGCCTCGCGGTTTGCAAAGAGTCCGAAGGTCGAAGCCGTCTGAAAGTGTTTTTTTCCTTCGAGGATGTTCTCGCGCTCAATCGGACTGAGCCACGGGGCGGGATCTTTCTGCGCAAGGGCAAGTTCGTCCGGGATTTGGATTTTCTGGAAGGCGCGATCGCCCAGATATTCGTGATAACGAATCCATCCGCTGTGCACATTCAAACCAACCCAGGCGACCGAGAACGCCACGAATGCCCATCCCACTTTTCGAATTCTTCCCGAAGACTTCAAATTGAAACGGTAAAAGGACAATTCGTTCGCCTTAAATAATCTCCATGTTTTCAGAGTGAGAAACGTTGTGATCGTCGCGCAACCAAGGGCCATCAAGAATGGGACGAGTGCGTAAACCCCCCGGACAGCCAGGAAACTTCCCAGAAACACAACCGCGCCGACGATTTCTTCGGACCATGTGACAGAGTAATTCCTTTTGATCGCGTTCGATTTCGGAACGAGAAGCGTCGGTTTCCCAAAACCGAAATACAAAGCGTCGTTCGGACAGACGCTGACGCAATCCATGCATTTCATGCAACCGGGATCAACAACCATTCCATATTGTTTCACCTCCGCGTGGACGACCACGTTTGAAGTGCACGTGGCGGTGCAATGGCCACATTGGTTGCAGGCGTCCGTCACGCGGATTTTTCCGGGCGAGAACTTGTCGGCGAGACCGAAAAATCCGCCATACGGACAGGCGTAAGTGCAGAATCCCTTTTGTCCCAGAAAATAGACGGTCATGAAGCCGCAGATAAAAAGAAAAGGAATGGCGACTGCGACTGAGGGAAAAGTTTCCCAAAAACTGGTCGTGACCAGATGGTTCGTAAATTTCGGGATAAGGCGCTCGGTCTCTGGTTTTGTGAAGAATCGATAGACAGTAGGCCAAACGAACATGTAGAGAGCGCCGATGAGCGGGACGTAGACCAGCAGCCTCGATCGAAACGGCTTCGGAGTGAGGCCAATTTTCTTTAGCATCCACCCACAGAAATCCTGGAGGGCCAGAATATGACAGCCCCAGCCGCAGACAAAACGTCCGAAGATTAACGTTGCCAGGATCGCCAGAGAAAAGAAGATGAATCCGGCGTTGATTGCTCCCTGCTGGAGCGTGTACATGGTCTCGGAAGGCTCGATAGGCGAAACGGTTTTGCCCATGATCCGCCACTGAATGATGTGAGCGATCATAAACAGATTGAGCAGAATGAGGGCCAGTGCGCGCCAGCGGCTGGTCTTAGATTTGCGAATGCCGCTCTTTTGAACAGGCGAATTCTTGCCAATCCCTAAATGCCGGGAACCCGATCCCCGATTCTTCACTTCAAGACTTACACAACGGCTTTTCACAACTCTTTCCAGATTCCGCACAGAGGACCGGCAGAACTCATTTTAAACCCAACTCGATGATGATAGTGCAAAAAAGGCTTAAAAAGTACTCTACTTCCCCCCAAGAAGTATATAAGTTCGCGGGCTCCATTCATAACTTTTCCAAGTGGCCCACAAATTGGAGGACTAAAAACAATGTCGAAGAAACTGTTTACGTATCTCACGCTCCCACTACTTTTGCTTTTCTGCAACAGTTCGCAGAACTCCATAGCAGGACCCAAACAGAAGAGCCCGAACGTCCAGACCGGGACTCTGGAAAAGATGATCGTCGCCAGCGGGAGCGTCGCGATGGATGTCGATCTAAATCGGCTTAATGGAATCAGCTCTGCAACGGCAAAATCAGAGACATTGCGTTTCGCCGTAGCGGCTAATTCCTTTTTCCCTGTTCTAGTATTTAACGAGGTGTTGCGTGGTGCTGAGCCGGGGTCGATAGCGCTCATCGCGCAAAACAGCGCGACTCTTCCTGCTGCCTTAAGCGCATCCCTCAATCAACTCGTGGTCGAAAAACTCCCTTCGGGTGAAGCTTTCGATCTTGCTGTGCGCGACGGCAAAACGGGATTCGTCTTTTTCAATATTCAAGGGCATCAGTACGATTACGATGCCAGTGCACAGTTGCTTAGCATCACAGATGGAAAGCTTCTGATTTCACAAGAGTTTGCCCAAGCGCTTGGGCGCCCGTCGGAAGCCGGTTCAGTGGTTGGAAAAATTTCTATTGGAACGAGCATGCAGCCGGTTGAAATCGCAACGGTTGTCAATGGCGCCCTGCAATCGGTGACGATGCCGTCTCTGCAGGGTTCGGCCAGTGCGGGAGCACAGGCTGCCCAGCCCTCGATGGGAACCATCCCAGGCCCGGATGTGATCGTTGGAGATCTGCCTTCCGTAGA
>QHOW01000123.1 GCA_003219435.1 Verrucomicrobiota bacterium
GGAGGGGAGCAAAGTCCGTTTCTTTCAGGATAGCTTACGGATGCTGCGCGAAGTGATCGCGCTAAGAGTTGGCTGTAGGGGAAGCTGACAGCTTGCCCTACAGGAGCTTTTCTTTCTCCCGTCGCCGCCTAAATTACAGATTCCACTTTGTCGCATTCATGCAGTCCTTCCGATTTTATCCTGCCGTCGCGCGGTGGTTCGATCAAACCTTCGGCTCACCGACTGAACCGCAAGCCCGCGGCTGGCCGGCAATCCAATCCGGCCGGCATGTGCTGATTTCTGCTCCGACAGGTTCGGGCAAAACGCTGGCGGCATTTCTTGCGTCCCTCGACATCCTGTTTCGCGAAGGCATGAATGCCGAATTACCGGATGAAACTCAGGTCGTTTACGTCTCGCCACTCAAGGCATTGAGCAACGATATTCGCAAAAATCTTCAAGAGCCGCTCGCGGGAATCCGCGCATTACTGCAGGAGACAGAAGGCCGCCCGCCTTCGCAGGTTTACGGCGCGGCAAGCGAGATCGATGTGCGCGCTGAAGTTCGCACGGGCGACACGACCGCTGCGCAACGGCAGGCACTGATTAAGAAGCCGCCGCACATTCTTGTTACCACACCGGAGTCTTTATATCTGCTGCTCACTTCCGAGTCCGGCCGGCGGATGCTAAGTACCGTGCGAACGCTGATCCTGGACGAGATCCATGCGGTCGTGGACGACAGGCGTGGCGCTCACCTTGCTCTGAGCATCGAGCGTTTGGCGGCGCTGACGAAATCCGCCTCAGGCGGACTTCAGCGAATCGGTTTGTCCGCGACGCAAAAACCGATCGAGGAGGTTGCCCGTTTTCTGGTCGGTACGCGCGCAGTGGACGACCCCGGCAACCCTGATTGCGAGATCATCGATATTGGTCATCAGCGCGAGTTGGATCTGGCGATCGAAATTCCCAAGTCGCCCCTTGAAGCGGTCATGTCGAACGAAGTTTGGGAGGAAGTTTATCATCGTCTGGCGGAGTTGATTGAGGCGCACCGGACGACTCTGGTTTTCGTGAACACGCGCCGCATGGCCGAACGCGTAACGCATCATTTGAGCGAGCTGCTCGGCGCAGATGCGGTGACATCGCATCACGGAAGTCTTTCCGCGAAACTGCGTTTGGACGCGGAAGACCGATTGAAGCGCGGTGAATTGAAAGCGCTCGTTGCCACGGCGTCGCTGGAGCTTGGGATCGACATCGGCTCGGTTGATCTCGTCTGCCAGCTCGGCACCACGCGCTCCATTGCGACGCTGCTTCAGCGCACGGGTCGCGCAGAGCATAAGCGTGGCGGTAAGCCGAAAGGCCGCATCTTTCCGTTGAGCCGCGATGAACTGGTCGAATGCGCCGCGCTGCTGCGTTGTGTTCGCCGCGGCGAGCTTGATCGTCTGCTGATTCCGGAAAAGCCGCTCGATGTTCTGGCCCAACAAATCGTCGCTGCCACCTCCACCGTAGATTGGGATGAAAATGCGTTCTTCGAACTCGTTCGTTCGGCGTGGCCATACCGAAATCTGACGCGCGAAGAATTCGACAGTGTCGTCAAGATGGTCGCCGAAGGTTTTAGCACCAAGCGCGGGCGACGCGCGGCACTGATTCATCACGATGCCGTGAATCATCGTTTGCGCGGCCGGCGCGGTGCGCGCCTGGTTGCTTTGACTTCCGGCGGCGCGATTCCCGACAACGCCGATTACCGGGTCATCGTCGAGCCATCGGAAACTTTCGTAGGCACAGTGAACGAGGATTTTGCGGTTGAAAGTTTGGCCGGCGACATTTTCCAACTTGGCAACGCCTCCTGGCGAATCCTGCGGATCAACTCCGGCGTCGTCCGCGTCGAAGATGCCAAAGGCCAGCCGCCGGGAATTCCATTTTGGCTGGGCGAAGCTCCGGCGCGCACGTCGGAGTTATCACAGGCCGTATCCGATTTGCGAATCGAGATCGAAAAGCTGCTGGCCGACGGACAAGATTTCGGGGAATGGCTGGCGCAGGAAATGCACTTACCCCCGAAAGCTTTCGGGGCTGAACAAATCGCCGATTACTTCGCGGACACTTATCGCGCGCTCGGCGCAATTCCTTCGCAGCAAACTTTGGTGATGGAACGTTTCTTTGACGAGTCTGGCGGAATGCAACTCGTCCTGCATTCGCCATTTGGCAATCGAATCAATCGCGCCTGGGGGCTGGCCCTGCGAAAACGTTTTTGCCGATCTTTCAACTTCGAGCTGCAAGCCGCGGCCACCGATGATGCGATCGTGATTTCGCTCGGAACGCAGCATTCATTCCCGCTCGAAGAAGTTTTCCGTTACCTGAATGCAAAGACCGTTCGCGATCTTCTCGTCCAGGCTTTGCTGGATGCGCCGATGTTCACCATTCGCTGGCGCTGGAACGCGACCCGCTCACTTGCAGTCCCGCGTTTTCGTGGCGGCGCAAAAATCGCCGCGCCGCTGCAACGCATGGAATCGGAAAATCTTCTGGCCGCAGTTTTCCCGGACCAGCTTGCCTGTCTCGAACACATCGTCGGAGACCGCGAGATTCCCGATCATCCGCTGGTGAAGCAAACGATCGACGATTGCTTGACCGAAGCGATGGACATTGACGGGTTGGAAGAAGTCCTGCGCAGAATCGAACGCAGTGAGATCCGCTGCATCGCGCGCGACTTGCCTGAGCCGTCGCCACTGGCTTCGGAAATTCTCAACGCGCGGCCGTACGCATTTTTAGATAACGCGCCGTTGGAAGAACGCAGGACTCAAGCCGTGTACACACGTCGTGCTTCCGAACGAAATGGCGGCGACGGGCTCGGCATTCTCGACACCGCCGCAATTGAAAAAGTGGAAAAAGAAGCGTGGCCTGAAGCAACAAATGCGGATGAATTGCATGACGCGGTCATGCTTCTGGCGGCCATGACGCGTGATGAGGTGCAACGAACGGTTCATCACGAAGGCAACGGCACCGCTGCCGAGCAATTGCTCAACCAACTCGTCGCAGCGAAGCGAGTAACGCAATTGCGCGTCGGCGAGAAAAGATTTTGGGTTTGTGCCGAGCGTTTGCCGATGCTGCAAAGCATTTATCGGCAACCCGTTTTCGATCCGCAGATCATCGCGCCCGAAACGGCGCTAAAACAAACTTGGGAACGATCCAACGCGATTCGTGAATTGCTTCGCGGCCGAATGGAGGTGTCCGGACCGATGACCGTCACCGAGTTGGAAAATATTCTCGTTCTGCTGCGACCAGAAATCGATGCCGGTCTGCTTGGACTCGAAAGAGAAGGTTTTGTTCTCCGCGGGAAATTTCATCCGAACGCAACAGAACGGGAATGGTGCGACCGACGACTGCTCGCACGAATTCATCGACTGACAATCGATCGACTGCGCGCGGAAATTCAGCCGGTCTCGATTCAGGATTTTTATCGGTTTCTGTTCGCGTGGCAGCGAGTCGACGTCGATCGGCGCGTCGAAGGACCGGAGGGTCTGCAGTCCGTTTTGGAACAACTCGACGGCTGCGAGTTGCCGTTGGCGGCTTGGGAATCGGCAGTGCTGAGCGCCCGCGTCAGCGATTATGATCCCGAATGGCTCGATCGACTTTGTTTTTCCGGCCGCGTTGGCTGGGCGCGTTTGAGTTCACCCCAGCACACGAACGCGCGCGCAACTGCGCCGCTGCGGACGAGTCCGATCGCGCTCTATCAACGCGAAAACCTCGAAAATTGGCTCAGCCTCGCCCCTGCAAGATCGGCAATTGAACTTTCGTCGGCGGCACAAACGGTGCGTGACGCACTTGCCGTTGGCGGCGCATTATTCTTTACCGAACTAGTTCGCCGAACTGGCTTGCTTCCGTCGCAGGTTGAAGAAGCGCTTTCGGAGCTTGCCGCGCTTGGCTTTGTTACTTCGGACAGTTTCGATGGGTTGCGCGCGCTTCTCGTTCCGTCCGACAAACGGCCAACATTTGGTCGTAACGAAGGAAAACGCCGCCGAAAAACAAACCTCGCCAGCATCGAGTTCGCAGGACGATGGTCGTTGTTGAGAACACAAATCCCATCCCAAACATCCGGAAATGGCGCTGAGGCCTCGTTACGCGATGCCGCGGTCGAGAAATTTGCCCGAGTATTGCTCCGTCGCTGCGGCGTTGTGTTTCGTCGTTTGCTCGAGCGCGAGAGTTTCGCGGCCACTTGGTACGAGTTAGGCCGAATTTATCGCCGGTGGGAAGCGCGCGGTGAGATACGCGGCGGCTATTTTGTTGGCGGCGTCAGCGGCGAACAATTCGCGTTGCCGGAAGCGATTGGCTTATTACGCTCGATTCGCAAGGCGCCGCCAAGTCGTGACCTGATCACGCTGAGCGCAGCCGATCCGCTGAATTTGCAAGGCATTCTAACGCCCGGGCCACGAATTGCCTCGCTTACGGGAAATCGGATTTTGTTTCGCGACGGAATTCTGCTGGCGGCTTTGGAGGGGGGCGAGGTTCGGAAGCTGACCGAGGATTCGGTTTCCGATTCGCAAATCGAAACGGCTCTTAAAGTCGGAAAGCTTCGTGCTTCGTTGCTGCCGTACTACAAATAAGCGAACAGCGCGGCGTCCGACCTCAAATTGTACGGTTTGAGCAATCCGTACGGCACGCCCAGACTCCGGGTAGCGCGCGCGTCCCGCGTGCGTTACCCAAATCGCAATTCGTTCGCGCTATTTCTTAACGATCTCGGCGTTCTCGATCATCGCCACACCGCCGCGTTCGGCCAACTTCCCTTTTACAGTGACGTTTTTACCGCAGTAGTCGGCGAGCTGATCATTGATTGGCTTGTGTTCCCCAACGACCAAATAAGCTTTGCCTTCACTTACGATGCCTACCGGCCCTCCGCTCCTGATGCATTTGGCCCCGCATGATTGGCCGTGCTTCTCGCCGACGGCGTTATGATCGACGTAACACATCAGATCGACTACTTCACCGGTCACTTCTTTCGAAGCTGCATCGCTGCTATGCTCGTGTTCCTGCGCGATCGCCAACGGGGCGAACGCCAGAGAGACCATGAAAGTCGCGACTACCGCAACTTTCAAGATGGTTGGTTTATTTTGTGTTGAATTAAACATGATGGAATCTCTTCCGATATTGCGCGTGGTCAATTGTAGCCGTCGCTCTGTGAGCGACGCGAGACTTGCGTTGCAGGGGATCCCCAGTGCCGCGCTTCGCACAGCGAAGCGGCTACAAATGCTTCTCGATCAGATCTGCGAACTGATCGAAGAAGTAAGTGGCGTCATGCGGGCCGGGCGCGGCTTCGGGGTGATATTGCACGCTGAAGATCGGCAATTCCTTGTGCCGCATCCCCTCCACGGTGCCGTCGTTTAGATTGATGTGCGTTACTCCCACATTCAAGGGTAGCGACTCTGGGTCGACCGCAAAACCGTGATTCTGCGCGGTGATCGCAACCTTGCCGCTCCGCAAATCTTTCACCGGCTGGTTCGCGCCGCGATGCCCGAACTTCAATTTGAAAGTAGATCCACCGAACGCGAAGCCGAGAATTTGATGCCCAAGACAAATTCCGAAAATCGGTTTCTTGCCCATCAAATCGTGCACGGCCTTATGCGCGTACGGCAGCGCGGCTGGATCGCCGGGGCCGTTGGAAAGGAAGATTCCGTCGGGATCGGTGGCCAGCACTTCGTCTGCGGTTGTCGATGCCGGAAAAACAGTAACGCCGAAGCCTTTCTGGCGCAGCAGGCGCAAGATGTTTTCCTTCATCCCGTAATCGTAGGCTGCGATTCGGAACCGAATTGGCGGCAGCGCACGTTTACTTCCGCCGTTGCCAGACGCAATTGACCAGTGTGCGCTGAGTTTATCGTCGAGATCCCATTGATAAATCTCGGCTGTCGACACTTCGCGCACGTAATCCATTCCGATTACACCTTCGCCTTCGATCGCCCTCCGTGTCGCATCCTCCGGCGAAATTTCTTCGGTCGTCAAACAAGCTTTCATCGCGCCGCGGGTGCGCAAATGTCGGGTTAGAGCGCGGGTGTCGATTCGCTGAACGCCAGGAATCTTCCATTTTCCCAAATATTCACCGAGCGACATTTCGGAGCGCCAGTTGCT
>QHOW01000140.1 GCA_003219435.1 Verrucomicrobiota bacterium
AGCTTCGGACAAAGGCGGCACCGAAACTTTCCGAGACCATCCGCCGCAACCTTCGCCATCTCGGGTTTCGCCAATCTGAACTCGAAGCAAAGCTCGATGCACTCGATGAACCGCGCTCGAATGGATTCGATGCGGTGGAATTACTTTTCTCGCCGAATCCAGGCGAACCGCTCAAGCCGCTCCGTGCCATTGCATCGAGCGGCGAAATCTCGCGCCTGATGCTGGCGATCAAATCCGCGCTGGCCGCGCACGACGCCATCCCCCTGCTCGTGTTCGACGAGATCGACACGAATGTCGGCGGCGAGATTGCGCACGCAGTCGGCGCGAAGATGCAGACATTGGGCCGCGATCATCAGGTAATTTGCATCACACATCTGCCACAGGTCGCTGCGACCGCCTCTTCACATTTTGTGGGCGAACGTATTCGCAATTACGCGAAATCAGCGGGGAGGGACGACAGGAAGAAATCGCGCGCATGCTCGGTGGCAAAAGCGAATCGGCCCTGCAACTCGCAGCCAGTTTATTAAAAGACACCGGCTAAGTACCCACGAAACACACGAATTACGCTAAAGAGGCAATTTCTCTGTAGTTTTTCGTGTCCTTCGTGTGTTTCGTGGGCCCAAACAAAAATTTATTTTTTCACAGGCCCGAGCGGCAGCACAATTTTTCCGTACAATTCGTTGAGGACTTGCGCGAGGCCGGCGTAGATCGCGGAGAAACCGCAGAAGATTCCTTCGTAGCCAGTTGCGTGTTTAAAGCCCTCGCTCGCACCGGTGAAATCGCCGATGGCAAGCATGAAGAACAGAATCGTTAACGTGGCAAACACGACTTGCAACGCGCGGTTAAGCCGCAGGGTGCCAATAAACATGACGGCAGTGAACAATCCCCACATGGCGAGATACGCGGCCATTGCCGTGTCATTGGATGCCGCACCCCACCCAGTCTTTGGCAGCACAACCAGAACGACTAGCGAGAGCCAGAACAAGCCGTAGGACGTGAAGGCAGTGGTGGCAAACGTGTTTCCCTTTTTCCATTCCATGATTCCGGCAATGACTTGCGCCAGCCCGCCATAGCAAATCCCCATCGCAAGGATCATGCTGTTGAGTTCGTAAAAGCCAGCATTATGCAGGTTGAGCAACACGGTCGTCATCCCGAAGCCGAGCAGGCCAAGCGGAGCCGGATTCCCAGTCGTGTCTTTGATTTGAGTGGCTGATTCATTCATCGCACGGCGAGTCTGCCGAAAGAAAGATCGACAACGCAACAACAAATGAGCGAAATGACGAAATCCCAATGACGAATATCGAAGGAATGACGAAGTCGGAATGACGAAACGGTGTCGCCAAGGTGTATCTGAGCTTCGTCATTTGTCATCGTGCTTCGTCATTTCCATCATTCTTGCTGTCGATCGGAAGCCATTGTTATAAGAGCACGTGCTGAATTACATCTGGCTTGCGCTGGTTTTGCTCGCGGTTGCGATCGGCGGCTGGAATGACCGGTTTAACGACGTGACCCAAGGCGCGCTGGATGGCGCGAAAACCGCGGTCACGATTGCGTTGGGGCTCATCGGCATCATGACATTGTGGCTGGGAGTGATGCGGTTGGCCGAACGGGCCGGCCTTGTTCAGAGGATCGCGCGTGTTCTGCGTCCCGTTATGCGTCGACTTTTTCCGGATGTTCCTCCCGAATATCCCGCGATGGGTTCCATGGTCATGAACATGTCGGCCAACATGCTCGGCTTGGGCAATGCGGCTACGCCTCTGGGCTTGCGCGCAATGCGTGATCTGGAGTCGCTTAATCCGCGGCCCGGCGTCGCGACAAATGCGAT
The DNA here is from genome assembly GCA_003219435.1 of Verrucomicrobiota bacterium. Lineage (GTDB taxonomy): Bacteria > Verrucomicrobiota > Verrucomicrobiia > Chthoniobacterales > UBA10450 > Udaeobacter. Next base: position 1,826 of record QHOW01000140.1, read on the forward strand.
GTGCACTTTTCTGGCAATTAACACCAGCTCTGTCCAATTGATTCCTGCGACCGCGATCGCAATTCTGGCCGCGTCCGGATCGACGCGACCGACGGCAATTGTCGGCACGGCACTGCTTGCGACACTCTGCGCCGCAAGTGTCGCGATCATTTCAGTAAAGCTTTTTGAGAAATTGCCGATTTTTCAGATCTCGCCGTTAAACGCATCCCCTCTCGAATCCAGAATGAAATCGACAGACGTGGTGGGGCGAGACTCTGTCGAGCCGGCAAATCCCGCCGGGGTCAGCGATCCCGGCTACAACAGCAGCGTCGCGCTGCAGGAACCAGCGAAAAGATTGTCCGTCCTGGGTTTTGTTGCGTTAGGTGCACTGTTTGTTCTCTTCGTCGTCTTATTTGTCCGGATGGTAGCGCCAACCTGGTTTGCTGTTCCAGTTGCGCCAGACGTGGCGGCGCAGAATGTCTTTGTCCGCAGCGTAAACGCGTTATCGATTCTGGCGATACCATTTCTTCTTAGCTTCTTCCCGCTTTACGCAGCGGCGCGTGGCGTAAAAGTCTATGACGAATTTGTCGAGGGTGCGAAAGAGGGTTTCGGCGTGATTCTGAAGATCATTCCGTTCCTGGTGACGATGCTGGTGGCGATTGGGATGTTTAAAGGCGCTGGCGGCATCGATTTGTTGAGTCGCCTGCTTTCTCCAATCCTGACGCCGTTACAATTTCCAACCGACCTCCTCCCGCTGGCTTTGATGCGGCCGTTGAGCGGAAGCGCAACGCTCGCATTGCTCACGGACATTGTGCATCGCCTGGGGCCCGACAACATCGTTAGTCTGACGGCGGCGACGATTTATGGAAGCACGGAGACAACATTCTATGTTGCGGCGGTTTACTTTGGAGCCGTGGGAATAAGGCAAACTCGGCATGCGATCCCGGCGGGTTTGCTGGCCGATCTCACGGGCGTGATCGCTTCTGTATTAGTCTGCCGGGCGGTGCTGTGAAATTTGAGGTTAAAAAAGTTACAAGCTGACAAATGTTACATGGGTGCCGCCTCAATGAGCGAGCTTGTAACGATGTAACCTTTCTAACGATTTAACTTGTCGGCGCACCCGCGCCGAAATTATCGTGCGAGTTTCGCATATGATTCAGCGCGATTATCTCATTATCGGTAGCAGCGTCGGGGGCGCGAGCGCCTGTGAAGGCATTCGACGCCACGACAAACGGGGCTCCGTTACCCTTGTCGGCGCGGAGGTATTTCCTCCTTACAAACGCTGGATTCTGTCGAAGAGTTTTTTGCGCGAGAAGGATCCGAACCTAAAAAAATTGCAGGAATTCGATGAACGCTGGTACAGCGCGCACAAGATCGAGACGCGATTCGGGACGGTCGTGACGCAGTTCAACATCGAGCGGCGTCTGGCCGTGCTTGCAAATGGTGAAAGCATTGAATTTAACAAGGCGTGCCTGGCCATGGGGAGCCGGCCGGTGCGACCGCCGGTCGCCGGGGTTGGTCTCGGTAATGTGATCTATCTGCGAACCCTTCGTGACGCACTGGCGTTAAAAGAGATGGCGAGCCTGGAGAAGAGCCTGATGGTCGTAGGTGGCGGGTTACTCGCCTGCGAGGCGGCAGCGAGTTTGCGGATGATGAAACTAAAGGTCGGCCTCATGCATCGTGATTCTTATTTGTTGAACCGCTACCTCGACCCTGAAACAGGCACATGGCTTACCGATTATTTTGCGAAACACGGAGTGGCAATGTCGATGGGCGAAAGTCTCAATGGCTTTGAAGGCAAGACCATCCTCCGCAATATCCAGACGAAAAGCGGCAACCGGTTTCCCGTGAGTCTGGCTGTCGTCGCCTGCGGCGCCGAACCGAATCTCGATCTCGTGCGCAACACGCCGCTGGCCGGACCACACGGATCGCCGGTCACGGACTATCTGGAGACGGAAGAAAAGGGAATTTATGCAGTCGGCGACCTGGCATTTTATCCGGACAGAATAATGGGCGGCGTGCGCCGTCAGACGCACTGGGAGAACGCGCGTAAACAAGGTCTGATCGCCGGCGCAAATATGACGGGCAAGAAACGCATTCGCTACGAGCAGATCCCCTCTTTCTGGACGGAGATTTTCGATTTGCGGATGGATTTTGTCGGTGATTTCAGCGTCCTGCCGAGTCGGGTCGATCTTCAAGGCACGTACGCGAAGAAGAAATTTGTCGCGCGCTATTATCAGGGGGACAAGCTGCGTGGCATTCTGCTCTGTGATCAACCTCCGCGCGAAGTAGAATCGGCCAAGACACAGTTACGGCACGCCTTGGGCAAATAGCCACGCTGATTCTGATTGGTTGTAGGACGTTTCTGTGAAAACGTGGCCTTTATAAATTCGGCGACTGACACAGTCACCCTACAATTTTTTACACCGCCAAGTCCTTTTCGATCTGTTGCGGTTTCCTAATACGCGTCGGCCGGGATTTCAAACGCCGAATTGCTCACTCGCACCAGCTTCCAATCCCACGGTTTGCCTGAAAGGCGATGCCACTCCAGTTCGAAGGGAGCGGGCAATGAATTGACGCGTTCGTCGAGCAAGTCCATCACATCATCGTCGGTGCTATAGACTATGATTTTGCCAGTCCACACCGCGCGTCGCGTTTCGACCCGCACATTGGGATTGGATGCGATGATCCGGGGACCGCGCACATATCGGAAACCTTCCCGCATTCGCTCCAGAACGCGCGCGCGATCGTCGCCCCACTGATCCTGATAATCGCTCCCGATGAAATTGGCGGCTCCCGCCCAGTCTTTGTGTTCAATCGCGTGGAAAAGGTTTTGGGTGTGAAGCATTACCTGCCGCGCAGGCTGCCAGAGCCAAACGACATATAGGCCGATGCAAAGCGCGAGGGCCAGACCAATCAGGAATCCTCCACGAAACGAGATCGACACAGATTGCGACTCTATTCTCTCCCGCAGATTCTGTCATCTCAGCCCGCAGGATAAGCCGGAGGCGAATAGACGTTAAAGGTCACAGCCCGCGTCTGCGATCGATTCGTGAAACGATGTTTCACGCCGCTTGGAATCATGATCACGTCGCCTTTCTTTAAACGCAGACGTTCGTCGCCCACTTCGCCGGTCAAATGGCCCTCCAAAATTAACAAAACCTGGTCGCTGCGGTCGTGCGCCTCGGCCTTGTCCCCAGACGATTTCCCCGGATCCAGCGTCATCAACGCAGTCTGACTCCGCTCGCTCGTTTGTAAAACTTCAAACCAATCTCTCGCCTCGTCGATATTCGTCACGTTCATGAAAATACTTTAATCTTGGATTACGCAGATCTCGCAGCTTGATTTCCTTTTCATCCGCACGAGCTGGGAAGCGCACGCGTCGCGCCATCACAAACTTTTGTTTCAGGCTTGGCTCGCGTCGCGTGCGTACCAATCTACTTTGCGCGTCACATACATTACGATCGCCAGCACGATGAAGAGGGCGATTGCGCCCATGAGGAGCGCGTAATCCTGCTGCCGCAAGGTGATATAGAGAAACGTGTAAACCACGGCCAGGCCGGCGCCAATCATTAGCGTGTGCACGCCGCCGCCGAGAAAAAAGCGGCAATACCACGTGATCAACATTGTCGATGCCACTGCCGCGATCAGATACGCCCAACCAAATCCGATAAATTCCGAGATCGACAACAGAAGCAGATAAAACAGACAAAGCGCCGCGCCTACCATCAAATACTGAAACGGATGAATTTTCTGGCGCGCTGTAACTTCGAAGAGAAAGAATGTCGTAAAGACGAGCACGAGAAAGAGGACGCCATACTTGATCGAGCGCTCGACGTAGCGATATGCATCCAAGATCGACAAGAAATTTGCGCCGAATCTTGAGTTTGTTACCGACTGAACATTGAAACGTTCGTTCCCGTCACGATTTGTCCACGACTGTGGATAATCGCGCCCGTAATACGAAACTCTCCAGGTCGCGTTAAATCCGTCCGGCCGCACCGATCGTTCCGCCGGCAGAAACGAGCCGCGAAACGCCGGGTCGGGCCAGTTCGATTTCAACGTCACTTCATTTTGCACACCAAATGGCGCGAAGAAAACTCCGTCGCTGCCGTTGAAATCGAGCGGAATGGAAAATGTAATTTCACTCGCGATCGGCTGGTCGCTGCCAAGCGATGCGTCCGCGCCGGTTGTGTAACCCGGCACTTGCGATCCCGGCAGCATCGGCCGTTTCGTTCCGCCCCAATCGAGCACCAATCCTTCGCGCGTCCCGCGCAGATCGTTCACCGCGATCGTCACGAACGCGTCCTTCCATTGCACATCCTTTAGGTCGATCTTGAGCGGGCCAAAATCGGGCGGCGCGAATTTTCCCGATAGCGTTACCTGCGCGCGGAATACTGCCGCGTCATAAATGCCGCGATGCAACGTCTGCGTCTGTATGTCGCCGTTGATCTTGAGCGATTCAGGCAGAAAATACGCGGTCCCGATCGTCGTCTCCTCAACCTCGCGCCGCTCCATTTTCCCGTCCGGCCCCGGCGTTTCCTTTACTGCTTTGAATTTGTATTGAAACGGGATACCCAGCACCGGCCCGATCACATTCTGTTCTCTCCCCCACGATGAAGTGATGTCCGCCACCGCTTCGTTCCGGCGCGAAAGCCGATCGCTCAAGACGCCGGTAATCATTACCAGCGGAATCAACAACACCAGCACAAGCGCACCGACCCCGAGCAATTTGATAATCGTGCTGTGCCGTCGGCCAAACGATGGCTGCGATTTTGGCAAGGGTGGCGGCGCTTGGGCTTCTGCCATGCCAGCAGAATGAATGAGTTGATTCGATTGGACAACAAAACTTGTTTCGACCGCTCACTGCCACGGGGGCCGGCTCTGCCGAGCCAATCGATGCCGGGCAGATTGCGCCACCTCCGCCCGCTGGACATCCTAAGTTGATTTTCCGCAACTTGTCATTCCCGAACCCTTTGACTTCGCTCAGGACAGGCTACGTCGAGAGCTTGCCCTAAGCCAAGCCGAATGGGAATCTCTTATTGGCAATATGACGCAGCTTTCTCCAACAAGTGTAAAGGACGCATTGCAAAGCACCGTGTCCATCGACGCAATTCACGTTCAGGGCTGGGTGCGAACCCGGCGCGATTCGAGGGATTTTTCGTTTATCGAGCTGAACGATGGCTCTTGTCTGCGCAACCTTCAGGTCATCGCAAAAAACACGCTGCCAAATTACGCGGCATTACAACGATTGACCACCGGCGCTTCTGTTAGCGTGTGCGGGGCGCTGGTCGGTTCCCAAGGTAAAGGACAGAAGTGGGAACTCGTCGCGGACAAGATCGACATCGTTGGAACCGCCGATGATTCCTATCCACTCCAGAAAAAGGGTCACACGCCGGAGTTTCTCCGTGAGATCGCGCATCTCCGTCCCCGCTCGAATCTTTTTGGCTGCGTCTTTCGTGTGCGGAGCCGGCTCGCATTCGCCATTCACAAGTTCTTTCAGGAACGCGGTTTCGTTTACGTCCATACGCCGATCATCACCGGAAGCGATTGCGAAGGCGCAGGAGAATTGTTTCGCGTCACAACGATCGATTGCAAAAAACCGCCGCGGACGAAGGGTGGCGAGATCGATTTCGCCGGGGATTTCTTTGCGCGGCAGACTTATCTTACGGTGAGCGGGCAGCTCGAGGCGGAAGCGTTCGCCCTAGCTTTATCTAACGTCTACACGTTCGGTCCGACTTTTCGCGCCGAGAACTCGAACACGTCGCGGCACGCCAGCGAGTTCTGGATGATTGAGCCGGAGATGGCATTTTGCGACTTGAGCGGCAACATGGATCTCGCCGAAGAAATTGTGAAGTATCTGATCCTGGACGCACGCAAACATTGCCCCGAAGAGATGGAACTCTTCGCGAAGTTCGTGGACAAGGAATTGCTCGCGCGACTCGATTTCGTCATCGATCGGCCATTTCAACGGATCCCTTACAGCGATGCTGTCGATCTTTTGAAAAAAAACGGTGAAAAGTTCGAGTTTCCCATCGACTACGGATTAAATTTGCAGTCGGAACACGAACGGTGGCTGACCGAAAAACATTTTAAATGCCCGGTCACGGTTTTCAATTACCCGAAGCAGATCAAACCCTTTTACATGCGTTTGAATGATGACGCGAAGACGGTGACGGCGATGGATTTGCTGGTGCCGGGAATCGGCGAAATCGTGGGCGGCAGTCAACGCGAAGAGCGACTCGAAGTATTGGAGCAAAATATGCGCCGGCACAGAATGGATCCCGGCGATTATAAATGGTATCTTGATCTTCGGCGCTATGGCACGGTCCCACACTCCGGTTTCGGACTCGGTTTTGAACGGATGCTCATGTTCATCACCGGCGTGTCGAACATCCGCGATGTGATTCCCTTCGCTCGAACGCCCGGCAGCGCCGAGTTCTAGATCGTGGGCGAATCGAGAAAGGAATAACTTATGTACATTGACCTTATCGGTTCCGTTGAATTAACGGCCTCGGCCGCCATCGTAATTGCGGCTTTGTCGATCGGATTCGGTTCCAATGCGACAACGCGACTTCGCGTTGGTGTTAGTCTCAGCCTTTGGTTTGTCCTCGTAGTAATTTTGGCAGCAACGCGTGCCTTATATTACGAGCATGGCCTGGGCACGCCCGGCTTGGGCATCGCGGTCGGGCTTCCCATTGGGGTCCTCTGCTTCCTGGTCGCGCGCGTACAGTCGTTGCGCGAAGGCTTCCATCGCGTGCCGTTATGGTTGCTGGTTGGCGTGCACACGGTCCGTCTGCTCGGCATCAGTTTCGTAATCCTTTACGCGGACGGCCGTCTACCCGCGCCTTTCGCTCCAGTGGCGGGTTGGGGCGACATCTTTGTGGGCGCAACTGCTTTGCTGGTGGCATGGCTCGCGTATCGCCGACCCGGAAACGCTCGGCCGATCCTATGGATTTGGAATGTCATCGGAATAATTGATCTGATCGCCGCCGTCGGGTTGGGAGTAATTTCCTCGCCTGGTCCGCAACGTTTGATCTTCGCTGAGCCCAGCGCAGCCATCATGACGACTCTACCGTGGCTTCTGATTCCCGGCTTTTTGGTTCCGCTCTTGTTCGCTGTTCACATCGGTATTTTTGTTCGACTGGCGCAAGGCCGCTGATTTCTGGACCTCTTCGCGTGGCGACTGGCGAAAAGTCATGCACATCAGCCCTTATTTTCTCTTAGCCTCGTGAACACGAGCTTGGGGCCGCCGGGCTCTCGCAAGGTCATCCGATCGCCCGAGATTTCGAGCTGATAAACAGAGGTGGCGAACGGCGTCTCGATTTTAATTCGGTTTTGGTCGCCGAACTTATATCTTCCGCGGACGTTCCCGATGAGGATAGACCCGTTTTTGGAAAATTCCCAAATGGTCGCGCCTGAGTCCCCCGACATGCGCCATTTACCGACAATAGTAGAATTCCCGCAGCTGGCCATCACACAAAGCAAAACTGTCGAAGTGATTATCCGTAACCGGGACTTATGTCGGGGAGAAATGAATGGCATGACAGCCGGAATCCTCTTTTGCGCAGGCATCGTCGGCACGGCGTAGCCTAGCAAGTCGTTTCGGCACTATAAAGCCTTCTCTTCTTGGTCAGTCAATCAGGTGATGTCGCGTCTTTTTCTGAGCCGAAGATTGTCTCGATCAAATATTTCGGCGTATAGTTGATTTATGAATGATTGGGAAAGTCTTGCACGATTGAAACAACTCGAGAGTGAGAGCGCGATGATTCGGCAGCGACTTCGAATTAGTATACCCAATACCGTAATTTTTCGCGCTTCAGTTGATCCAATTGAAGGCGAAGATGTCGTGGTTGAAGCCGACGGTTTCGGCGGCGCGACGCTTAGTATTG
>QHOW01000117.1 GCA_003219435.1 Verrucomicrobiota bacterium
GAAGTGCCACCGAACGAACCGAAGATTGCGACCTACAGCGCAAAGTGGGATGAGGAATACCGTAAACGCTGGGGTCTGGAGAATCAGTTCCCCGAGGGGCTCGATCCAGTGCTCGTCACGCATATCGAACAGACGTGCAAACGCATCTACCGTCTCCTCACAATCGACGGCTACGCGCGCATCGACCTGCGACTGACAACAGCCAACGAAGTCTATTTCATCGAGGCGAACCCAAACCCCATTCTCGCGAACGACGAGGATTTCGCGCTTTCAGCGGACAAGGCGGGCCTACCTTATCCGCAGTTGATCGACCGCATAACCAGGCAGGGGATGCGGACGGTTCGAGCTTGAGAGAGGGAAACCCTCCAAGTTCAACGTTCAATGGTTAAGTCTGACTACGGCCCGTTGCCGTCTTATTCGGTCCGCAACGCTTGGAGCGGCTCAACGTGCGTGGCCCGATGCGCCGGGAAAAAGCAGGCAAGCAAAGCGGCGGCAGCGAGCAGGGCACCGGATGTGACCAGTGCGAGTGGATCGCCCGGACTGACCTCATAAAGAATCTGGGAGAGAACGCGGCCCGCGGCCAGGCAGAGGAGAAGGCCGACCGCCACAGCCAGTGCAGTTTGCATTGCACCCTGGCGCATGATTAACGCGAAAATGTCGCGGCGATGCGCGCCGAGCGCCATCCGAATGCCGATCTCCCGTGTGCGACAGGCGACGGCGTATGCTTTTACGGCATACACACCAATGACGGCGAGGATCAACGCGATTCCGCCAAAGACTCCGAAGAGCAGCGCGCCGAGACGCACGATCCAGAGGCCGACGCTTTTTTCAGTAAGATCGACGAAGGGCGCAATGCTCAGAAGTGGCAGGTCGGGATCGACGCTGCGCAATGATTGACGCATGGTAGGAATGAACGCGGCGACAACCTGCCGATCTTTGGTGGCAAGGCGCACGTGCAGGTAAACGTTGCCGTTGTAACCTTGCGCGAGCGGCACAAACAGTCGCCGATTGAGGGTGTCGTTTTGCACATCGTGGCGATGGCTGCTGACGACGCCCACCACGAGCAGATCGTTAGGCGAACTATCTTTCGGCGGTTGGGTGTAACGAATGTGTTGATCGACTGCTTCCGTATTCTGGAAAATCTTCTTTGCCATCTCGTCGTCAATAATCGCGACGCGGGGCGTATCTTTGTTTTCGGCTTCGGCCTGGGTGAAATCGCGGCCACGCAAGAGCTTTACGCCGATCGCATCGAAATAACCCGGAGTCGTCGCAGTGTAGAGCGCGCCCGCGCCGGGATCGGGCGCTTTCGGGTCGGCCGGCAACGCTTCACGCATTGACATGATCCGACGGGTGTTGGTGAAATTGCCATAGGGCAACATCGTTCCGAGCGCCGCGGTCTGAACCCCCGGTAAATCGCGCGCCCGTTGCACGGCGGCGAACATCAGGCGGCGCGCTTCAACCGGATCTTTCTTGATCAGCGAGAAATCCAACTCGCTAACGAGATCGCCCGCGGCAACAAAACCGGGATTGAGCCCGCTCGCCTTTAGCGCGCCTCGGAAAAATAATCCGGCGCTGAACAACAGCATGAACGAAAGCGCAATTTGCGCCATGACCGAGATGTGGCGAGGCGCAAAGAAGCGGCTGAAACGACCGACGCGTGCCGGTTCGCCGATTTGCTGTTTGAGATCGTTCACAAGATCTGCCTTTGTCGCTTTCAAAGCGGGGCCGAGACTGAAAAGAACGGTCGCGATCAGGCAGAACAGAAATGTGACGGCGAGGACGGTTGCGTCCGGTCGCAATTTAATCACGAAGGAAAAATTCATCGAGCCGAGCAGGCGCGCGAGCGAATGGAGCAGAAGATCGTTGCACCAAACGCTGACGACGAGCCCGACCAGGCCGCCGCAGATGGCGAGCAGCAAACCTTCGCAGAGTAATTGGCGCACGATTCGCCAGCGAGACGCGCCGACCGCGAGACGCAGCGCGATTTCCTTGGAGCGCGCAGTGCCACGGGCGAGCAGCATGTTCGCAAGATTCAAGCTGGCGATGAGCAGGACCGCGCCGGCCATTCCCATCAACAGCGTGCCGATGAGTGTGACCGGGCCGTCATCTTGTGGTGAGGTACTAATGCTGAAGCGCGATGGTGTCTGAATCTGCAAGTCTCGCGCGCCTTCTGCATTGGACGGCTGAATCGTGTTAAATCGCTGCGTGAGCGCTGGCAGGCGCGACTTTGCGGCGTCGATCGTGAGACCGGGTCGCAGGCGTGCCATAAGGTTGAGCGCGTAGTTCTTTGGCTCTGCGAGATCGTGCAGAGTGTCGGAGTCAGCGAACGCGGAGCCGAGGTGGGAATGGACGCCCAGCGGCAACCAGACATCGGGCGCGACCAGCGCGCTCACACCGCTAAATCCATCTGGAGTAATGCCGATCACGGTGTACGGCTGTCCATTGATCTGGAGATTGCTCCCAACAAAATCATTGCGACCGCCCATCCGTTTCCAAAAGGCATAACTGGCAACAACCACGGGCATGTTAGCGTTGGGCTGGCATTCCTCGGCGCTATAAAACCGGCCGCGCAACGGCTGCACGCCCATGAGGGAGAAGAAATTTTCTGAAGTCAAAAAGGCGAAACTCCGCCGCATCTCGTGATCGCGACCGATTCCAGCAACGGCAAACTCGAGCGCCGCAAGATCGACAAAGAGATCGCCGCCATTCTCGCGCAGGTCACGATATTCGGTATGCGAGAATTGGCGGTAATCGTGGTTCGCGTTTTGGCGCGCAGTGAAAACGTTTACGACTTCCTCGGCCCGCAGCGGAATCATTGGCCGCAACACGACGCCATTGACGAGCGCGAAAATGGCTGAGTTAACGCCAATGCCGAGCGCTAAAGTCACAATCGCGAGGGAAGTAAATCCCGGCGATTTACGAAGCTGCCGGAGCGCGAATCGAAAGTCGTTCATGTGATTTGTAACCTCCGTTGTCGATCTCACTCAGGCAGCGAGTCGATCCTCCACGACTCGGCCATCAAGCAGATGCACTGCGCGTTCAGCGTGGCCGGCGAAACGTTCGTCGTGCGTAACCATGCAAATTGTTGCGCCATCGGCGTGCAGCTCCTTTAGCAAATCAATCACCGCTTCCACATTCCGTGAATCGAGATTTCCGGTTGGTTCGTCAGCCAGCAGAATCGCCGGCCTACCGGCAAGCGCCCGGGCAACGGCGACGCGTTGCTGTTGTCCGCCGGAGAGCTGACTGGGCAGGTGTTTGGCTCGGTGCGCCATGCCCACACGCTCAAGCGCGTGAATGACGGCCGGTTTACGCTCGCTCGCGCTCAATCCGCGGTACGTGAGCGGCAGCTCGACGTTTTCATAAACGGTCAGATCGCCGATTAAATTAAAACTCTGGAAAATGAAACCGATCTGCCGGTTGCGGATCCGCGCCCGATCGGCAGGCGACAGGTTTGCGACCTCGGTCCCGTCTAGCGCATAACTTCCGGACGAAGGCGTATCGAGCAGTCCCAGGATCGAGAGCAACGTAGTCTTGCCGCAGCCTGATGGCCCGGCGATCGAAACATACTCGCCATCGCGAATGTCGAGATGAACTCCGGAAACCGCGTGTGTCTCGACCTCGTCGGTCAGAAAAATCTTTCTTACGTCGGTGAGACGAATCAAAGGAGTCGATCCGTTTCTGGCTGTCGTTTGCGTCGGCTGATTGGAAATGAGCGAGGTTGTCATTTGTTGAGAGGTCGGGTTTTTGAATGAGATGCCGCCGCCGCCTTCCGTGGATTCAAAAAATTCGAAATCGCCGCAACGTCCATGCAGGCGTCGCGCAATTGAGATTAGCCGGAGCGCGATTTCTCAGTGTCTTGGCGAGACACCAGGCGAAGTTGCCGGGGTGGACGTCGGGCTCACCCATACGCTGCCAGCCGGGCTCGGCATGGGAAACGCAAATGTTGATGCTGGCGAGGCAGATGGTGTGATGGATGAAGTTGGCGAGAGAGAAGAAGTCGGCGTCGCAGTCGAAGAAGGGGCGGGGCTTAGAGTAGGGGTCGGCGGAGGCGGGATGATATTTTCCCAATGATGCAGCGGCACAGTCGCCCCGCCTATTTCCTTTACCAATGTTTCGCAGCGCGCCTGAAGTTTATCCAAATCCGGCCGACCAAGCGGCTTGTCGGCCGTTCCAGGAAAGATCAGATATGTCACTTTTAGATCGCTCACCGGCCGATTGTAAGGCGTGGATAGCGCATTGATTTGCTTTGCGATCCGCAGCGAGGCTTCGCCTGCCTTGTCATTCGGCCCAACGTCGCCCACAACCGCGGGATAGATCGCGTCCCCAAAAATGACCAGGGCGTAATCTCCCACCTTGGGAGCCTCCTTTCCGTGCGCGAAGGCGCCCGGAATTACTATGTACGGATCGGTGGCGCCGATCAGGAAACTAAATTTTTTAAGTGTGCCAACTTCAGCGCGCAATTCCGCGATTGCGTCGCGCAATTCGCGTTTGCGCTCGGGAGTCGTGGTCTTGAGCGCATACTCCTCCTCCGCATGTTTCAATTTGCTCTCCGTCGAGGCCAGATAGGGATTGGGCGCTGACGTTTTCTTTGGCCAGCGATAACTGGTGGCCGGCTTGAAATTGGTCGGCGACCCAATGCCAATCGGCATACGATCGGCATCGGAGCCGTCGGCGTCTACGTCCATGTCCGCCTGAAGCAGGAGCGCCTTGCGATGACTCTGCGGGTGTTGCAATTGCAACACGGTCTGGCAATCGAAAAAATTGTGGCGGGAAGGGAGTCGATCGAGACGCACGAGATTCTCTCGCAAGATCCTTATTTTTGTGTCGTAAAGCTGAGCGTAAAGCGGTGAGACTGGATCAGGAATCAACATCGTAGCCAACCCCGGCAAAAGGACCGGCAATTGGGGACTGACTCTGGTCAGCTCTTCGATCGTCTTGTTTGGCGAAGGCACGCGCGCCTGCAATTTGAGATCCAGCACGTAACTGTCCGGCTCGACGCGTTCCGTGCTGGCGTCGGCGCCCGGCAGCGTCTCAACCGTGGAGTGAAGCGTGATCCCGTTGAACAATTTGGCCGTGTCCAATTTTCCGGTGAGGACCGGCGGCCGTGTCGGTGTCGGCTCGGGTATTGGAGTTGCGGCCACCTCCACGGGCGCGACGTGCTGCAGTCGCTCGAGCGAGATCCAGCGATAAACAATGGCCGCAAAGATCGCGCCGAATACCACCAGCACGAGACGCCGCCACGTCCGGAGACGAATTCTTGCCACGCGATTACTTTTTTATGAAGGCGACAATTGCAGCGATGACCCCGATCACGCTCAAGATCGACATCATACCTGCCGGCATCATTCTCCCGGTCTGCAAAAATTTCGGAACGAATTGCCCGGCCAGGAGAAGAGAAATCACCAGCGCAGTGGCCAATCCCAGTCCGCGGTGCTCCGGTAGAAGGAACGCCGCCACCAGCAGCAACACTCCCGTGATTGAACCGGCAATGATTGACGCTACGCTGCCCGCTTTAACGTAGCCGACGATCCCGCCGGCAATTGTCAGAACACCGAAAAGAATAAAATAAATTTTTGTCACTTCCATTGATTGCCGCCGGCGCATTCGTAAGCCAATACCTCGACGGTGTCCAGCGGCGACGCCAGCAACCTGTAGCCGCCGACCTCTGGGCGGTGCCCTGCACGCATGTGTAGTAATTCAACGCCGCGCTTCGCAGAGCGAAGGGTCTACAGCGTGCGCGCGCTGGCGTCATTATAAAATTCGATTTGCCGTCCCCCGAGGCGCTTCACCACGCGCCAGCCGCAGCTTGCCGCAAAATTTCTAATGTCCGCGTCGGACATTCCTTGGAGGATTCTTAACTCTGCCGGCTGCGTGACGAAATACTCTGGTTTATTGGAAAGAGCCGCCGCAATCTTGGACGCGAGGGCCGGTAAATGCTCGTGCATAAGGTTTGTCGATCTACCGGCCGGGCGGGCGACGTGCAGTCGAGGGATTTTTCTTCACAAGCATGGGCGGTGGCT
>QHOW01000022.1 GCA_003219435.1 Verrucomicrobiota bacterium
CATTCATGCTTTCATAAAGCTGCAGCTGGGTCCCGATCGCTTGAACGTCGGCTCGAACGGCTGTCTGCTTGGCGAATCCGGTCGGATTGCCAATTTTCGAGATCGCCAATCCCAAAAGAATGACGATGATGCCGACGACGATCATGATCTCAAGGAGCGTGAATCCCTGTTGCTTGCTTCGTATTGTCATTCCCAGGTTCCCAAAGAGAGGCCCCTAAATTCTCACTGGCGTAACAATTTTCCAGCAGAAATTTTCTACTGGCCGGTTTTGAGAAGATAATCCGATTTGTCCCAGAGATATTTTAGCTGGATCTGGGTGCCGCGGATCGCAGAATTACCGCTGCCGGTTCCGTTCACGACGATCAAATCATTGGTTCCGACTTTCAGGCTTGTGATTGGGACAATCTTTTGTGCTCGCAGCCAACCAGTATATCGAAAATACATTTGCTTGAGGAGCGACTCCATCTGGCCGCGATAACCTGGGTCCGCCAGTTCCGGCAACACCAGGGAAACTGGCCCAATGTCTTGACCATTGAGATAAATTTCCGGTGGAGCATCGACACGCGGATTGGCGACCTCGAAAGTGAGCAGCGCTGCCAGCGGCTGGGCCTCGATCCCAAATTGAAAAGCCGCGCTTTCTTGAATGTCCGTGCCAATTTGGATTGGTTCTTTTGCAAGCGTTGCAGTGACAGTTCCAAAATGCTCTACGTCTTCGGAGAGTGAGTGCAACGGCGGCATCGATGAGAATGGTTCCGGAATTACTTCGCGGCGATCGGCATTGAGAGGATGAACCAGCGCACTGCTTGCCATCCAATCGAGGTATGCAGCCCGCACGCTTTTCCCATCTCCTGGAACTTCGATATCAATCGACGAAGCACCAGTCATGGGAATCAATACCGAATCAGAACTGGGCAGATCAATTCCCAAACCGAGCGCGCCAGAGCGCACAACGTGCGTGCCGGACTCATCCCACGCAATCAGTTCCGGTTGCTGACCCGGTTTGTCATCGAAAAACAAGCGGCAAAAGAGGACTTGATAATCTGGTCCCGGGGGCGAGACGCGAATGCGGAAGACGCTCTTCGACGACGTGTCACCTGCCGGTTGGGTGGCCGACAGCGTGACTGCTTCGACCCAGGACGGCGCCTCCTGCGTTCTCGAATTCTGAGGCGCGTTTTGCCGGAGATCGAGCCACGCGCTTTCCGCCGGCGCTTGATCCGGTGTTGTTTCAATCGAGGCATGTAACGCGTCGCTAAAAGCCTCCTGCGCATAAACGCGGGTAACAGTCCCAAATAATAACGCCAAAAGAATTATGCGAACCATTTGGTCGGCCAGATTATTTTAGCGGGGCTAAATCTGCAAGCTCTTAATGTGGTCGGAATTGCAGGCTACGTGTCATCTCGAAGACTGCCGAAAGTACACTGTAAACGACCAGTCCGATTACAAGTGCAATCACCGCGATGATTATTGGCGGAATCAATTGTGATAAGATCGAGCTCGTCCGGTCAAGTTCGCGTTCGTAAACATCTGCGATGGTTTGGACGGTTTCCCCGAAGTGCCCGGTCTGCTCGCCGACTGCCATCATATCGGTAAACAAATCGGGAAACACTTTTTGTTCTGCCAGCGCAGCGGAAAGTGTTGCTCCATCAATGACTGCGCGGCGAACTTCGGCTAATTTTTCTTCGAGAAACCGATTACCCGCGATTTCGGTTACGAGATCGAGTGCGCGCAGCAGCGGTACTCCGTTTTCCAACAATGTTCCAAGCGTGCGCGCAAACTGCGCGTAATAACGGTGGCGGATTACTCGCCCATAGCCTGGGATTGCCAGACGAAAACGATCCCAGGCGGTCCGTCCTTCATTTGAGCGCACAAAGATGCGAAACGCCACCATCGCGCCTACCGCCAGAAGCACGCCGACCCACCAATACCCAACGATGAGGTGATGAATTTGCAGTAGAGTTCGCGTCGCAAATGGGAGTGAGCCGCCAGTTTGGACCTGTGCCATAAAGCTGGCGAGTTTCGGCACCATGAAGGTAACAAAAAGCGTGACCAGACCGATTCCCGCAATGGCTAGAATCGCCGGGTAAATCAACGCTTGCTGTACACGATCACGCAACTCTTTCGCCTGCATCAGGTGTTTGACCAGCCGGAGCAGAATCTGCGGCAGTGCGCCGCTGGCTTCCCCTGCTGCCACGAGATTTACGTAAAGCGGTGTAAAAGCGCGCGGAAACTCGCGCAGCGCTTGCGAGAAACTGCGGCCGTCGATTAGCGACTGATGCAACGCGTGCGTCACTTGATGCAAACGTGGCTGTTTCAAACGCTTCTCCAGAACCGATAGCCCTTCGTCGAGGGTCATTCCCGCTTGCAATAGGTTGGCTAGTTGCTCGGTAAAAATCAGCAATTGCCCGTGCAGAATCTTCAGATTCTGAGTCGAAGCGACCGGCGACGCACCGTCTCGTCCTGCTACTTTTGCCTCGGCGGCCACTAATTCGATTCGGATCGGAATGCACTGTTGCAATTCGATTTGTCGAATCGCAACCGCTCGGTCCGGGCAATCGAGCACTCCCTCGACCAGACCGCCCTGTGCGTTACGCGCACGATAAGTAAACTGGGGCACCGTGACGGGATCTTAATTCGAAAACTCAAGAATACCAAATTTGAGTTCCGAATTTTGGCTCGAACAGTCCGCGCCATCGCTTTTATCCATCATGTTGCTATGAGCCGGGCTTCGAGCCACAAACTGTAGTCAAATTTCCTTGTCATCGGACGATTCAGCCGATAAAAGCCGCTTACATGAAATGTGCAGCAGTGTTCGTAGTCGTTTTCCTTGCACTTGCAGCGGGCAGTTTTGGCGTTTTGCGTCCACGCTTTCCGGTCAAGCCAATGCCGCCATTTAACGGCGACACGATCGTCATAGATCCCGCCAAAGTGGCGTCCCGAACGGCGCTGAAATAACGCGCCGGCTAAACGTCGGAACACAGGCATATCGCCCGTGTGGTAAGAGTTGCCTTGTCTCAAGTACCGTCCAGAACAGCCCAAAAAAAGCTCTTGGGATTGGAGGCGGGGGCGGGAATCGAACCCGCGAATAGCGGTTTTGCAGACCGCGACCTTACCACTTGGCTACCCCGCCGGTTTTTGAAAAGAGGCAAACTATCCTGGTTTGGAGCGTAAGTGTCAATGAAGCTCAATCGCGGAGTGATGAAGTATTGGACTGATGGAGGAATAAGCTGCGAACAATTTAGCGATTTAATGATTTAACGATTATCGTCGGCGCGTGAGTTCTCGCTCCTCTCAACTATTTGCCGCGGCCAAAAAACGGATCCCTGGCGGAGTTAATTCGCCGGTGCGAGCGTTTCGCAACGTGAACGGCGACCCGTTCTTTGTCGCGCGCGCAAAAGGCTCGAAGATTTGGGATGTCGATGGAAACAAGTACATCGATTACGTCGGCAGCTGGGGACCAGCGATTCTCGGTCATGCGCCGGATGTGGTCATCGATGCTGTCTGCGAAGCTGCCTCGCGCGGCTTGAGCTTCGGAATACCAAACCCGTTCGAAGTGGAAATGGCAGAATTAATCTGCGACTGGATGCCGTCGATCGAAAAGGTGCGGCTGGTCAACAGCGGCACAGAAGCGACCATGTCCTGTATACGGCTGGCCCGCGCGTTTACGGGCCGCAATAAAATCATCAAGTTCGATGGCTGTTATCATGGACACGTTGATCCGCTGCTCGTGAAGTCGGGCAGCGGCGCGCTGACGCACGGTCAGCCTAACAGCGCCGGAGTACCGCAAGCATTCGTCGATCTCACCATTTCGCTGCCGTTCAATGATGTCGATGTGGTGCGAAAAGCGTTTCGTGAGAATCGAAATCAAATCGCAGCGGTGATCGTTGAGCCGATCCCGGCGAACGCAGGACTTTATTTTCCAGAGGAAAACTTTCTATCGATCTTGCGTGAGGAATGCACAAGGCATGGCGCGCTCTTGATCCTAGACGAAGTAGTGACCGGGTTCCGTGTAGCCCGCGGCGGTGCCCAGGAGATTTACGAGATCAAACCCGATCTGACCGCCCTTGGAAAAGTGATTGGTGGGGGGCTGCCGGTCGGCGGGTTTGGCGGGCGCGCCGAAATTATGGATCAACTTTCGCCGGATGGTCCTGTTTACCAGGCAGGAACGCTATCCGGAAATCCGCTCGCAATGGCGGCCGGCCTCGCGCAATTGGGCGAGATGCAACGAATCAATGGATGGAAACTGCTGGAAGAACTTGGCGCCCGATTTGAAGAGCTCGCGCGCGAGGCTATCGCGCATACAAAAATCGGCAGCACGTTTCACCGGATTGGATCAATGTTTTGTTTGTTCTTTACCCCGGGGCCGATTGTTGATCTTGCCAGTGCGCAACGGAGCGATTTGAAAATGTTCACCAAATTTTTCCACGCTTGCTTGAGGCGCGGCGTTTATTTCGCGCCCTCGCAATTCGAAACCGGATTCATTTCCACAGCGCACACGCCGGAGGACATCGCCCACACCGGCGCAGTAATGCGCGAAGTGCTGGACGAAATCGTGCATTTTACGATTGAGTAATGCCTGTCGATTTGTAACGGCGGGCTAATTGCTCGAGCAGTACCTTGTCCACCAAGATGGACGGACTCGTGCCGTGGCGAGCCCGATGCTATTCAGACGGGCCAAATCGCATTTGTATAGCATCGGCCCCAAAAGCCTTCGGAGTCGATCCACCTTGCGTGAGTCGGTTGCATGGACTAGGAAACTGCCGCTGTGAGCACCAACTCGCGCATTCGCGCGGTCGCGAAATTCTTTTTCGAAGGCGATCGGAAATTTTTTCTTAAAGGGATCACCTATGGTCCGTTCAAGCCGGACGCAGACGGAAATTATCTCGGACGATCGGAGCAGGTTGACGCCGATCTGGCGCTGATGCGCCAGACCGGCTTCAACGTGGTGCGGATCTACCATGTTCCACCGCGATGGTTTCTCGATCGTTGCGCAAGTGCCGGCATGCGTGTGCTCATCACATTGCCATGGGCGAAGCATGTCGAGTTTTTGGCCGAGCGAAAAGCGCGCCGTGAGATTGCTGAAGCAGTGCGTGCAGGAGTGAGTGCTAATGCGGGCCACTCGGCGGTTTTCGGATATCTTGTTGGAAACGAAATTCCCAGCACCATGGTGCGCTGGCTTGGCGCGCGCCGGGTGATGGAATTTGTCGAGAAGTTGATTCGGATGGGGCGGGCAGTTGACCCCGCTGCGCTTTTTTCCTACGCCACTTATCCTCCAACCGAATATCTTCTCCCTCAGAACGTCGATTTTTGCTGTTTCAACGTTTACCTGCACAATCAGCGGGACTTCGAACGTTACCTGCTGCGGCTGCAAAATCTGGCGCAAGAACGGCCGCTGATTCTCGGCGAATTCGGCATGGACACCATCAGGAATTCTGAGGAGGAACAGGCCGAAATGCTCAGCTGGCACATCGATAGCGTGATGAAGTGCGGCCTTGCCGGAACGATCTTCTTTACCTGGACCGATGAATGGTTCACTGGGGGACAGGAAATCACAGATTGGGCATTTGGGATCGTGACAGGGGAGCGGGAACCGAAGAAGGCGTTCTACGCGCTTCGCAAAAAACTTCGCCAGGACAGCTCCGACTTGCCGCTTCGCCCGTTGCAGCGCGCGCCGTTCGTCTCGGTAATTGTTTGTTCGTACAATGGCGCCCGGACGCTCGCAGCCTGCCTCGATTCGTTAGGCAAACTTAATTATCCCGAATACGAAGTGATCCTCGTCGATGACGGATCAACCGATGATACAGCTTACATCGCGGCGCAGTTCCCGTGGGTGCGTTACATCCATCAAAGCAATCAGGGATTGAGTCACGCCCGTAATACCGGCGCCGCAGCGGCGAAGGGCGACGTGTTTGCCTATACCGATTCCGACTGCATGGCGGACGTCGATTGGCTCTATTATTTGATCGGCACTCTTCTGAGCGGTGGCTATGCGGGAGCAGGCGGTCCGAACGTCACGCCACCGGCAGAAAACTGGATCCAGGCCTGTGTCGCAGCGGCGCCGGGCGGTCCCAGCCACGTTCTGCTCACCGACATCATCGCGGAACACATTCCGGGTTGTAACATGGCGTTCCATCGTTGGGCATTTGAGAGCATTGGCGGCTTCGACCCCGAATATCGTAAAGCCGGGGATGACGTCGATTTTTGCTGGCGGCTCCAACAGGCTGGTTTTGTGATCGCGTTTAGTCCGACGGCGATCGTCTGGCATCATCGGCGGTTTACGCTCCGCGCTTTTTTGCAACAGCAGGGCGGCTATGGCGAAGCGGAATCACTGCTCCGTTTCAAACATTTGATCTTTTTCGGCCCGACAGGCACTGCAAAATGGCGTGGTCAGATTTACGGAATGCCCCGTTCTACGTGGATCGTTAACCGGCCGGTGATCTATCATGGAATTTTCGGCGAAGGATTTTTCCAATCGGTTTATCCCACGCCGCAATCGGAAGTCGCTGCTTATCTCGGAAGCGTTGAATGGTTCGCCCTTACCATCTTCCTCTTTGGTCTTGGAATTTTTTTATCTCAGTTGCGTATCGTGCCCTATCTCATGCTCGGCGGCACTCTGTGCGTGGCGCTCTCTTATATGATGCGGGCTCCGATCGAGCCGAAATTCGACACGGTGCACGGACGGTTGCTTGTGATGTTGCTGGCTTTCGCCCAGCCGCTCGTGCGAGGGTGGGCGCGTTATTTCACGTGGCTGCATTTCAAGCGCACACCGCGAAGCGTGATTCGAACGCACGAACGTTTGCCCAATGGGCGGCGTATTGCGGGCAGCCTCAGCCGGCGGGTTTTCTGGAGCGAAGAAGGCAGAGATCGTCACTACTTGCTAGGCGCGATCTTCCAATTGCTCAATGAAGAAGGCTGGCGTTATTCCACCGATAGCGGATGGAATGAATGGGACATTCAAATTTACGGAAATTTCTGGTGGAGCATCGCGCTGCAAACAGTCACTGAATATCACGGTGGTGGAAAGTGCCTGACGCGTGTCCGGCTCCGCAACCGGCTGGTCACGACCACCGTTATCTTTAATCTCATTGCGTTGAGTCTCCTGGTGTATCGGCAGCTCAATGTTCCTCATATCGACTTTTGGTTCACGGTTCCTTATTTGTTCTTTCTCGTTTTTCTCGCAACGCGCGCGCGGCTGCTGAAATCACGGGTAGCCGAGCTTGTCGAACTCGCGGCGCGACGCGCGGGTCTGCAATCACTTCCGCGCCCAGGTAAGATCGCGGGCAACGAGTTCGCGCGCAGTGTTCAAGTCCCCGCAGACGCAATGGATTCTGGTCTATCGCGTCCTTCGTAAAAAGGGAAAACCGCGCGTCGCAATCTGATATTGGAGCAGGAACCGCTGGAGTCTGTCCTTACGACAGCCACCGGCGGAGGAAGCGAAGTCGAATGGCGCTCGTCGCGGCCAGCGCAACAACCTCAGTAGACGTCGTTATCGGAGCTGTAACCAGAATCTCCGCGAATAGAACGCAGCCGGGCGCGACTCCCCCACTCCGATTCTGGCCGATTAATCTGCCCCAAAGTGATTCTGACCAGCCAGGGCGCCGCAGCCAGCGCACCGATCGAAACCAGCGCGATCGCTGCTACCTGCCGAATCGAAGGCTTGATTTTGTCGGCCATTAATAGCCCCAAGCCAAGTCCAATGGCGGCGCGCGTCACCACCAGCAACGGATCAATAGGAAGTTGCTCGGCGGTTTTTGAAATGGATATCGGCAGAGACATGGCTTATCATATACGTCTCGTTTTGAAAAAGAAACGGGAAAATCGTCGCGACCTGTAAAATTCCGGCAGCGCTCGTTTCAATGCTCAATCCGACTTACGCGCTCATCCTCGCTGGCGGAAGTGGTGAACGCTTTTGGCCGCTAAGTCGCCGGGCCAGGCCGAAGCAACTCCTTCGCCTTGTCTCTAACAAAACGCTTCTTGAGGAAACCGTTGCGCGACTTGAAGGCTTTGTTTCGCATGAACGTATTCTGATTCTGACAAACACTGAACAGGAAGCGGCAGTTCGCAAACTGCTGGCCGGTTTTCCGAAGGAAAATATTGTCGCGGAGCCGGCCAAACGCGATACCGCTGCGGCAATCGCGCTCGGAACTGGTTGGGTGGCAGCGCGCGATCATGCGGCCACAATGATTGTACTTCCCGCTGATCATGTCATCGCGGACCGAGCGACTTTTCAGGAGACATTGGCCCTGGCAGTCGGTGCAGCCGAGGAAACAGGTGAGCTTGTGACCATCGGCATCAAACCAACGTGGGCTTGTCCTGGTTTTGGTTACATCGAGCATGGCGAGCCGGTCCATTTGCGAAAGTCCAACGATAAAAACATGATTCATCGGGTCGTGCGTTTCCGCGAAAAGCCCAACCCCGATCTGGCTGAATCTTTTTTGCGGAAAGGAAATTTTCGATGGAACGCGGGAATGTTTGTCTGGTCCGTGCCTACAGTCCTGAGCGAATTTAACCGGCGCGCGCCGGAGCTGGCCGACTTCATTTCCAAGCTTCGCGCTCAGGGAAAGTTTGAGAACGCGTTACGCGAGCGCTTCAGCAAACTCCCGCGGATCTCATTCGATTACGCAATTATGGAAAAAGCAGAGCGGGGGCTGGTGGTCGAAGCCAGCTTCGATTGGGACGACATCGGAAGCTGGAGAGCGGTAGCGAATTACTTCGAGAAGGATAGACAGGGAAACGCCGCCAACTGCACGGTCGTTGCGGTCGATTCCACCAACAACATCGTTTTTGATAAAAATGGGACGACGATTGCCCTGCTTGGAGTTCATAATCTTATTGTTGTGAGAACTGGCGATGCAGTTTTGATTTGTCATCGTCATCAGGCAGAAAAGATCAAGGACCTGATCGGTAAACTGCCCCCGGAACTCCAATGATGATCCAAGGCAGCGCGATGAATCCAATTCTGGCTCTCGATCCTGGTCGCGCGCGCATCGGAGTGGCGATCTCTGATGAGTTACAATTATTGGCGCATCCGCTAGAAACAATCCCAGCAGATAACCAGGCCATACCGCGATTAGCTAAAATTATTCGCGAAAAGAAAGTCGATCACGTTGTTGTGGGAATCCCGCGGCAGATGAATGGCCAGATCGGCCCCGCCGCAACCGAAGCCCTCAGGTTCGTAGAAAAATTGCGGGCGATCCTTCCATGCCCGGTGGCCACATGGGACGAGAGGCTGACCAGTGTTGTAGCGCATAAGGCCCTGCGTGACGCCGGTAAAAAAACGCGCGACACCCGCGCTTATATCGATCAAGTGGCGGCGCAGATGATTTTGCAGGGATATCTCGATCGACGGCAAGCGTCAAATAAGGAAGTGATCTGTGATCTGTGATCAGCAATCAGTAATAAGCAGTGTATCGATCACTGATTACAATCGTTAGATTCCCATGGCGCGACGGCTGAAAATGATTATCGCCTACGACGGGAAAGGATTTGCGGGATGGCAAAGTCAATCCCATCGCAACACGATTCAAGATCATATCGAGCGCACGTTTGAGCGTGTCGCCGGCAAGCCGGTCCGCGTTCATGGGGCCGGACGAACCGATGCAGGCGTCCACGCTCTCGCACAGTGCGCCCATGTTGATCTGACCGATACCCGCTTTTCAGCCGCGCGTTGGACACAAGCGCTTAATGCACTACTGCCGCCAGCCATTCGCGTGCTTCGATGCCGATATGTATCAAAGGACTTTCAGGCGCGCCTTTCCGCAAAAGGAAAACTCTATCGCTACAGGATCTGGCCTGCCCCGGTCCTGTCGCCGTTCGAATATGGCCGCGCCTGGCACGTCACGGGCCCACTCGATCTCGAAGTTCTGAAAGCGGCGGCCAAACACTTTGTTGGCACTCATGATTTTGCCGGCTTCGCTGCTAATCGCGGGAAACGAGAAAAGAGCACGATTCGGACAATCTATTCTGTGCGCGTACGCCGCAACGGACCTTGTGTAATGCTCGATTTCGATGGCGACGGCTTTCTCTACAAGATGGTTCGATTAATCGTTGGCTCGCTCGTCAAATGCGCGCTCGGCAAATTGCGCATCGCGGATTTGACTGATCGGCTGGCCTCCGCTCAACCAGGCATGCCGCGCTTCGCTGCTCCCGCCGAAGGACTATTCCTCGTCCGCGTCCGCTACTGAAGATTTTGCAGGTCGTTCCTCCAACACAGGCGCGAGGTTTTTGGCAAAGCGGAAACCCGTTCGAGAGTAGCCGAGTGCCCCGTAAAATTGGTGCGCTTCGTCGCGTTCGAAGCGCGTCGTTAAGGTCACTCGCGTAACGTTTCTTGTCGCGAAATCTTTTTCCGCCGCGGCAACCAGAGTGCGCCCAACGCCGCTGCGCCGCTGTTTCTTCGAAACAACCAGTGCAACGATCTTCCCGGAAAGATCATTATGTTCGTGGCTCATGTGCGTCAGCGTACCAATCATCCCACAAAGTTCTTTGCCGATCCTCGCGACAAACGTGCTGTAAAGCGCATCGGACAAGATCAATTTCAGACGCGCCCTCATTTGGTCGCTTGTTGTTTCGTAGCCGAGCTCGCACATGAGAGAGGCAAGTTCTGGTGCATCGCTCAATTTGGCATTGCGAATCCTGAATCTGTTTTCCTGTAGTGGCAGCCGTGCCGACTGCGAACGCGATCGCGACGCAGAGCGTGCCTTTGCAGCAGCATTTCTTCGATGAGCCCTAGTCACTCGCTCCGTATTCTCTCAACCGTGGCAATACTGCTCCAGAATCTTCGCTACAGACTCATCGACGCAGTGCTGATCCGTGAATCCGGTGACCTTGCGTCTCGCAGCTAATTCCGTGTTCACGCGCTTCAGTGCCAATTTCTACGATCAGGTTAAGATTATAATGTTTGATTGCCAATTCCGGCATCTAGAGAAATTCGCAGGTCGTGTCGATGTTCAATACTGGAACGTGATTTTGCCAAAAAAGGATCTGCGCGCGAGCCAGATGAGAACATTGGAGTCCTTCCCCATCGATCACGGCATGGCAATGTTTTTGAAGGCGTGATAAGCCTCTCGAAAAATAAATATGCTCTGGTTTTCGAGCTGATCGAGATGGGTGCGGCTCAATTCGGTCATGACATATTTTGCCGGAAGCGATAACCAGATTCGCCTGAGATGAACACAGATTTACACAGATTCATAGATAGAGAGTTCAGTGTGTTCACTTCCGTAATCTGTGTTTCATCCGTGTCAATCCGTGGCTGGTTTTCTCTTGCGAGGACAGAGCACGATCTTACTGTTCGCTGATGTTGGAAACTCATTCCACAGCCTACGATTCCAAGATAGAGGGTAACGTGATTTTTACGCGCTTTGATGCGGCGCTCAATTGGGTGCGAAAAAATTCGCTTTGGCCGATGCCGATGGGTCTCGCCTGTTGCGCAATTGAATTGATGGCGACGGCTGCGTCCCGATTTGATATCGCGCGGTTTGGCGCGGAAGTAATGCGCTTCTCGCCGCGACAATGCGACGTGATGATCGTATGCCAGAGCCAAAATGGGTGATCGCGATGGGCGCGTGCGCCTCGACCGGCGGCATGTATCGCTCCTACGCCGTCCTCCAGGGGATCGATCAACTGTTGCCGGTCGATGTTTACATTTCCGGCTGCCCGCCGCGTCCGGAAGCATTGCTGGCAGGCCTGATGAAATTACAGGAGAAAATCTCCCGGGAACGCTCATTCCGGAATCAGAAACCGGAACTGGTCGAAGGATTTGAGGCAGGGCTATCATGACTGGTGAGGAATTGCTCGCTTCGCTAAACAAGGCATTTGGCGAGAAAATTCAGAATAAGACTGAATTCCGCGGTGAAACGGCTTTCACGATTAGCGCGAGCGATCTTCGCGAAATCGCACAATTCTGCCGCGATGAACTTTCGTTCGATTATTTGATCGACATCACGAGCATCGACAACTTCGGCGAGGAACCGCGCTTCGAGATTGTTTACCACTTGTATTCGATGCCGCACGGGGCTCATCTGCGCTTGAAACTGCGTATCCCGGAAGATGTCGGTGCAGTCGATACGGTTTCGGATATCTGGCCGACGGCCAACTGGCATGAACGCGAGATTTACGACATGATGGGAATTAAGTTCAACGGACACCCCGATCTGCGCCGGATCTTAATGTGGGACGGCTATCCGTACTTCCCGCTGCGAAAGGAATTTCCCCTCGAAGGATTGCCGAGCGAAATGCCCGACGTCGCTTTTACGAAAATCACGCAAATGGAGGGCGGCCCATTCGTCACGAGGCCGGGCACGGCCACTTCAAAAGATCGCGAGCCGCGCGCGAGACCGCCGGAGCTGTAACGGTGGGGCGAGACTCGGTCGAGCCCATGAATCAGAACCGCGCACGGAACGCCTCCCATCGATTCGTAGCGAGAAAAAGCTTTCTTTGGATATCGCCTGATTGAGCTTTTCGACGACCACGTGATCGTATCAGGCTACCGAGCCTTCGGAGCTGACGAGAGTTTGTACAACGAGATTTGTTATCCGAGAACAGCGAACGACTTTCTCGGTGAGTATCGTCGGCTCGACGGAGTCTCGTCCCAGCAGTTTATGCGGCTGAGACCGGCGGAGCCGTTGCGGGTCGGCGTGTGGCCGCCATTACGTCGGGACGCAGGACTTCCTCTCGCGGTGTGCCTGTCTTGGGCGTTGGTTTGGGATAGGCGATGCGGCTGTGCAGCATCATCAGGAGCGTGAACCGGAAACGCTCGGCAATGACTTTCAGCTCGCCTAGCGTCAGATCGCAGTCGTCCAATTGTCGATCGGTGATGCGCTCTTCGATAAGTTCATTCACCATGGATTCGATCTTCTGTGGGGTCGGTTTTTCCAGACTGCGCGAGGCGCTCTCGACGGTATCCGCCAGGCTGACGATGGCGCTTTCCCTCGTCTGCGGTTTCGGTCCGCTGTAGCGGAAACTCTCCTCGCGCACGTCGGGAATGTCATCTTCGCGGAGCTTCATGATCTTGCCGCCGGCGCGCGCGTCTTCGTACTGTTGAAGAGCGCGCTGATAAAAATAACGGACCAGCGATGTGCCGTGATGCTCCTGGATGATGTCGATGATACGCTGATTGAGCTTGTACTTCAGAGCAAGATCGACCCCTTCTTTGACGTGCGCGATGATGATCAATGCGCTCATTGTCGGGGCGAGATCATCATGCGGGTTGCGTTCGAAGCTCATGTTTTCAGTGAAATATTCCGGCTTTACTAATTTGCCTACGTCATGAAAATAAGCGCAGACGCGGCAGAGCGTCGCGTTTGCACCGATCGCTTCCGCGGCTGCTTCAGCGAGATTGGCTACGACCAAACTGTGATGATAAGTGCCCGGCGCCTCGATGGTCATGCGGCGCAACAACGGATGATTAAGATCGGAAGCTTCCAGCCACGAAATATCGGTTGTGATTCGAAAAAGATGTTCGAGCATCGGCAGTGCGCCGCCAACCAGAGTAGCAGTCAAGATTCCGTTGCCGATGGCAAGCGCGCTTTGCAATCCGATCATTCCCCAGTCGTTGGCGACCGACGACAAGAGAGTAATTGGTCCAATCAGACCAAAGGTCAGCGACAACAACCAAATGGCCAGTCCTACTCCGATGCCTGCCCGGATCAATTTGCTGCGCCGTCGCACCTGCAGAGTGAGCGAGACTGCGGTGAATCCGCTGATCAGACTGGTGACCAAAAGCGGGGCGTCAATCGGGCCAAACAGGACACTGCTCCAGAGACTGACAAAAAATGCGGCGTAAAGACCGTGGTGGCGCCCGAGCAAAACACTCAGCACGAGCGGCGCAAAGGCATAGGGCGTGATTAATCCGCCCATTTCTGGCTTTAGAAACCAGTAATCGCCGCTGTTGCAGATCACCAGCAAGCCTTTTGTGACGGCCAGTTGAACGAGAATAACTCCAAAGATGAGAAGAATCCGCGAGCTTTGCGCAAAGCTCTTCGGCTGGTTAATCCAGAGTTGTGTGATGGCGGTAGCTAAAACGAGCAGCGCGATGACAAAATTTTTTGTCGGTTCCGCTTGTTGGCCGCTGAAGACCAGAAAAGCGAGACCGCCGGCGAATGCTGCAAAGATCAGGAACTTCGCATATGGGGCGTATTCCAGATTGCGCGCCAGTTCGCTTCGCTGCCGGCGACGACGGGTCTTGCGCGAGGCAAGGCCACGTTTGATCAACCGTGCGCGTTTACGAAAATCGAACATGCAAATTCCTTATTTGCGTGATCCCGGTGCCGGCGAGCGGTGTTGCTGATAGGCGCTGATAATCGCGCGGACCAGTTCATGCCGCACAACGTCGCGCTCGGTAAAATAAACAGTCGCGATTCCCGGAATAGTTTTCAATGCCTGCAATGCCTCGACCACGCCAGACCGCCTGTTCGCCGGCAAATCGATTTGAGTAACGTCTCCGGTAATTACGCATTTGGAATTCGGACCGATCCGCGTCAGCAGCATGAACATTTGCTCGGTCGTCGTGTTCTGCGCCTCATCGAGAATAACAAAGGCATGATTCAGAGTGCGGCCGCGCATGTAAGCAAGAGGCGCGATTTCAATGGTCTGCCGGGCCAGCAGACGCTCAATCTCTTCCGGCTCGAGCATATCGCGCAACGCATCGTAAAGCGGTCGCAAATAAGGCATGATTTTTTGTTCCAGCTCGCCCGGCAAGAATCCGAGCGCTTCGCCAGCTTCCACGGCCGGCCTGGTTAAGATGATCCGTGTTACTTGTTCCTTTTTCAGCGCAGCAACGGCCATCGCGACGGCGAGATAGGTTTTGCCGGTTCCGGCCGGGCCGATTCCAAAAACGATGTCGTGCTTTTGGATCGCTTCGACATAATTGCGTTGTCCGGTCGATCGCGCGATGATCGGCGACTTGCGCGGCGAGGTCACGATTTTTGTCGAGGCAAGGTCGCCAAGATTCTCGTCGCGCGCTTCGGTTACCGAATTCAAAGCGTATTTAAATTCGTGCTTTTGAATGTCCACACCTTTTTGGCGCGCCTTCTCGAGTTGCTCAAACACGTGTTCTGCTTTGTCGATTCGGCCTGGTTCTCCCTCCAGTCTTACCCAGCCTTCGCGGGTAGTCACCTTCACCCCAAGAGTATCTTCAAGGCTTTTCAAAAGTTTAAGGTCATTGGCGTAGAGAGATTGCAGAACGCGTGGGCTATCAAAATGCAACGTGCGCGTTTCCGTCATATCTCAAGGAGCGGCCGCTTACCCAGCCGCCGGAGGACCTGGAAGCCGCCCATCCTTGTCAGGCAGGATCGAATCATCTTCACCGGAAGCCATACACCAGCGCCCAGTGCGTGCGTTCCTCTGGCGATTGCTCGACGCTGACAATGATAAAGTAGCTGCCGGTAGTTTTTGGAACTACATGTGCCGCGGCAAAGTGACCTTTCTCCCATCCGTCGGGTTCCTCCGCTAGCTTTCCGTCCGAATCGTAAACATGAACGGAAACCTTGGCCCGATCCACTTCCGTGCCTAGCCAAAACCAATATTCGTTCCCTTTAAACAATTGTTGCCGCACGGCCTTTTTCTCCCCGGACCCGAGGTCGCCGCCCCAGTAATCCTCGCGCACTTGAAATCCTTGCTTCACATAAGTTTCCGCTGCCTGAAGAGCAAACGACTGCGCGTCGTCCACCGAGGCAAAAACCGCAGGCTGCAATGCGATCACAGACAACAGCAGAAAGCCTCCGCGTAAAAGAACGTTCACAAACGAGTTCATTAAAGAGTCCTAATCTCTGGTAACGATACCATTGCCAAGCCGCGTCGTGATTTCGTTGATTTTCTTCACTGATTCGGGAGGAATACGTGCGTTGCCCACATCGATGAGAGGCTTCACCTGCACGAGCGCGTCTTGGATTTCGTGGATGATTGGAACGTTAAACTCTGGCATCCCCTGTAGCCTTGTTTGAAAGTATGAAAGAAGATCGGGTTGATGCAGCAGCTCCGCGCCGTCAGTCGAAAAATGCTTCGTCACCACGGAGGTCAACACTTCCGTGCCCCGCAGCCATCCGCCCAAACTGACCAGCTGTGACAGCTTTTCATCGTGCACCTCGTTCATTGCCTGTTGCACGCTGTTTTGGGTGCGATCGAGTTCCTGCCGTACACCTTCCCAATTGCGCTTGTCTGCGGCCTCAATGATGGCCTTAGCATGTGGCGTGATGGAGCTGCCCACGCCAATTCCCCTGGCGAGCGCCAGGACGCGCTGGCCAATTTCCTTTACTGCCGGTGCATCCTCCGCTTGCACGGCCACAAAGCCATCGGCGATCACGGTTCCAAGCAAGAGGGCGATCCGCGGACGCTCGGTAAAATTTATTCCTTTGTCGCTGCGAACATGCTCTTTCCAGTTAACCGCGCCCAATTTGTTTAACGCGCCGAAGATCTCATTCGGCAGAGGCACGACAACGTCTTCCACAGTTTTTGACAGTTGCTTGATATCGATGTGCTGTGGGACCTGGGCGCCCTGGGCACACAGGATCAGGCCACTCAGGGCAATTACACTTACCTTTATACATTTAGTGAACAGAGTCATTGGCAGCTTCGATTGTTGATTTTGGGTTCGTATTCAGGATTAATGGAGCAAACTTTAAGCAGAACCTCCGCTGTACACAAATCATCGATCGCCCAAAACAACTTAGCTCATTTCAATCGAACCAATTGGCCGCCTTGGCGGCATCCCCATTTAGCTTTTTTTATGAATGTGACTCGGCTTCAGCGGATTCTCGATCGCGCATCTTCCAAGCGAATCACGGTAATCGGCGATTTGATGCTGGACGAATTTGTTTGGGGGAAGGTTGGCCGCATCTCGCCCGAGGCTCCTGTGCCGGTTGTGGAGGTGACCAGTGAATCGTTTTATCCTGGAGGCGCTGCCAACGTCGCGCGCAATCTGCGCGAGTTCGTCGATCACGTCGCGGTGATCGGGTTGCTCGGCAAAGATCGCAGCGGCCAGCAGCTCCGTGAATTATTAGCCGAACAAAAGATCGACGTCTCTGATGCAGTCGAGAATGAAACGTTTCGCACGATTGTTAAGACCCGCATCATCGCGCGCCATCAGCAAGTGGTGCGGGTCGATCGTGAACAACCAGCAGGACCATCGGCGGCGCAAATGAAACAGGTCGTTGCAGCGGTTCGAAAAAGTCTCTCGCGGACTGACGCGATTATCTTCGAAGATTACGGCAAAGGTTTTTTGATGACCGAGGTGGTTTCGCAAATTGCGCGTGATGCCCGCGAAAAGGGAAAGCTCGTCGCAGCTGATCCTAATCCCCGGCATTCTGTCGATTGGCGTGGCGTCACTGTGGTGACGCCGAACCGGGCTGAAGCCTTTCTCGCGGCTGGCATTCCCTGGCGGGATCCCGATGAAGCTCCGGCACAAGATGTTGAACTTAAGCGCGCTGGCGAAGCGCTGCTTAAAAAATGGGAAACAAAGTATGTGCTCATCACTCTCGGCGAACATGGCATGATGCTCTTTCAGCAGGAAGGACCGCCGCACTATATCCCAACCAAGGCACGCCAGGTTTTCGATGTCTCGGGCGCCGGCGATACCGCTATTGCCCTCTTCACTCTGGGACTCGCTTGCGAGGCGACGCCAGTTGAAGCGGCGGAAATTGCAAACCACGGAAGCGCCGTTGTGGTCAGCAAGCTTGGGACAGCGACAGTCACGCGAGATGAGCTGATTGCCAGTTTCAAAAATGATGCAAAACGCTGAGCGTCCTTTCTCATTGGCACGGGCGTCAATCCAGGTTCCGTCGGCATCCTGGGGCAAACCGGTTCAATGGTTACTGTGGCGCGACGGAAAACTGTTGAAACAGGCCGTAGCCGCAATCGCAGGGTACCACCGGGCTGAAGCCGAATGTTAATTGACGGTCCCAGGCATGATTTCTAAATCTGCTGCTGTGTTTGTCGATCGGGACGGCACCATTATGGAGAATATCGATTACTGTTCTGATCCCAAACAGGTACGAATTTTCCCTGGCGTCCCGGAAGCATTGCAGCGTTTGAAATCGAACGGCTTTAAAGTCATTATCATTACGAACCAGAGCGGCATTGGTCGCGGTTTTTTTACAATTGAGCAATATCGTGCTGTGGAAGCAGAAGTGTTGCACCAGCTGGGCGATGGTTTGATCGATGCGAGCTATTTTTGTCCTGATGTTCCGGGTCAGCCCTCCAGTTGTCGCAAGCCGGCACCTGGCATGATCCTGCAGGCCACGCGAGAACACCGAATCGATCTTCCCTGTTCATTTTTTATCGGCGATAAAGAGATCGACGCCGAATGCGGGCGGAACGCCGGTGTGCGCACAATCCGCGTTCAAACTGGGATTCAACACGACACGGCCAGCAGCATCGCAGACTGGATCGCATCCGACTTCGTTGCCGCGGCAAAGATCATTCTCGACCTTTCCGAATGAAGAAAGCCGTTGGGATCATTCCTGCCCGCTGGAATTCCACACGTTTTCCAGGAAAACCACTGCATCTCATTGCTGGCAAACCGCTTTTGCACAGGGTCTGGGAGCGGTGTATGCGGGCCAAAAATTTGGATTCTATTATCATCGCGACGGACGATATGCGCATTGCCAAGGCCGCTTTTGACTGGGGCGCAGAGGTCGCGCTCACCTCACAGAGACACCGCAGCGGGACCGATCGGGTGGCCGAAGTCGCAAGGAAGGCAAAAAACTTTGCCTACATAATCAATATCCAGGGAGATGAGCCGTTAGTCGATCCGCGCTTAATCGACAAGTTTGTCGAAAAGCTCCGCTCCAATCGCACGATCGATATCGTTACTGCCGCGCATCCGTTTGAGAATCCAGCCGATGTCTTATCTCCGAGCCAGGTGAAAGTGGTTGTCAACCTTCGCGGCAACGCTCTCTATTTCTCGCGCGCGCCCATTCCGGCCTCAAGGAACGACGGTTCCCTATTTCTCCGACACCAGGGCATATACGGATTCCGGCGTGAGATACTTTTGAAATTTGTGAAATGGAAACCGACGCCTCTGGAGCGCGCGGAATCCCTCGAACAATTGCGCGCCGTGGAAAATGGTGTAAAAATTCATGTGCTCGTCACTGCTAAAGGATCGCCCGGCGTGGATACACCACGGGATGCACACGCGCTGGAGCAAACGCTCAGTCGCGCAAAACGAAGGGTTGTCTCATGAAGTACATTTTCATTACAGGTGGCGTCGTGAGCTCGTTGGGCAAAGGGCTGGCTGCGGCTTCGCTCGGCACGTTGCTTGAGCTGCGTGGTTTGCGCGTTGTTTTCCAAAAATTCGATCCGTATCTCAACGTTGACCCTGGGACGATGAATCCGTTCCAGCATGGCGAAGTTTATGTGTTGAATGACGGCGCGGAAACCGACCTTGATCTTGGTCATTATGAGCGGTTTACCAACTGTATTCTTTCCCGGCACAATAACCTGACAAGCGGCCAGGTTTACGAATCGGTCATCCTGAAGGAGCGGCGCGGCGATTATCTGGGGAAAACCGTGCAGGTGATTCCTCATGTCACCGACGTAATCAAGGACCGTATTCGCGAACTCTCCGATGCGAGCAAATACGACGTCGTGATCACCGAGATCGGCGGCACGACCGGAGACATTGAGGGTCTCCCATTTCTTGAAGCGATCCGGCAGTTTATTCTGGAAGCCGGTCCGCAAAATGTGGTGAACATGCATGTCACGCTTGTTCCCTACATCAAAGCCGCACACGAATTAAAAACGAAGCCGACCCAGCAGAGCGTCGCAAAGCTGCGTGAGATCGGTTTGCAGCCGCAGGTATTGATTTGCCGCACGGAAAAGCCGCTTGACCGTGATGTGCGGCAGAAGTTGTCGATGTTTTGCAGCGTCTCGGAGAAAGCGGTGATCGACGCGCGCGATGTCAAGCACACGATTTACGAATATCCGCTAATGCTGCACGCCGAGGGACTGGATCAACTAGTGTGCGATCTTTTGCAGCTCAAAACCTCTCAGCCGGACCTCGCGGACTGGCGGAAATTTGTCGAGCGCGTCGTCAGTCCTAAAAAGCGCATTAAGATCGCCGTGGTCGGCAAATACATCGATCTGCAGGACGCATACAAAAGCATTTATGAATCGCTGACGCATGCGGCGGCGAGCCAGGACTGCGGAATTGATCTCAAACTTATCGACGCCGAATCATTGGAGGATGGCGTCGATGGCCAATTAAAGGATGTGGCGGGGATCCTGATTCCCGGCGGGTTCGGCGTTCGCGGTGTGGAGGGAAAGATCAACGCCGCGCGCTTCGCGCGCGAGCACAAGGTTCCGTATCTCGGTCTTTGTCTCGGCATGCAGGTGGCAACCATCGAATTCGCGCGAAACGTCTGTGGAATCGAAGGCGCAAACAGCACCGAATTCGATAGGAACGCGGCTGAGCCAGTCATCTCGCTGCTGGAAGAGCAACGCGGCATCCGCAACAAAGGCGGAAGCATGCGCCTTGGCACCTGGCCGACGAAAATTGTGGAGGGCACACTTGCCAGAAAAATTTACGGGCACGACGAAGTGATGGAACGGCACCGGCACCGGTACGAGTTCAACATGCGATATCGCGACTGCATGGCCGAGAAAGGCTTTACGATTTCCGGAACATCACCCGACGGCACGCTCGCGGAGTTGATTGAATTGCGTGATCACCCGTACTTCCTCGCCTGCCAGTATCATCCAGAGTTTCAAAGCAAGCCGAACAAACCGCATCCGCTTTTCAGAGGATTCATTCAGGCCTGTCTTGCGTATCCAGCGGGCCATGCGCCGCGCGTTGCAGCCGATCCATTATCGCCGCCCCGAGTCCCAGAAGAGGAACTCGTTCCGCAACGATAAGATCGAGATCGAGGGCATCCAGCTCGTGCAAATAGCGAAATAGACTCGCGGCTGCCTGGCGCAAATCCTGGCGTTCACTCAGGCTGCGAACTGCGACAAACTTCGTGGAGCGACGATCTCCAGTCCGCCGCTGGGCGATCTGGAGATCGCTCTTCCTTGATGGCGCATGCCACGCGAGTAGTCCAACCCGCTGATTCTCTTCTGGCGAAAATGATCCTGCATCTTCGATCAAGCGGAGCGGCGCTCTCGGCGCGTAATGCGTGGGCAATTGTCCAGGCACGGAGACTCTTCCAATCGGAGCCACGATGTCGATTTTACCAAATTTGGACAATTGCTCAGTGGTGATCGGTCCTCGACGCAGAATGTGTATTTTGTCATCTCGTACGGCAACAATGGTTGATTCAATTCCGTGAGCAGTTGGTCCTCCATCCACAATTAGCGGAATACGCCCATCGAGTTCGTCGCACACATGCTGCGCTGTCGTAGGGCTCACGCGACCGAAGCGATTGGCGCTCGGTGCAGCCAGCGGCCTCCCAAACACGCGAATGATCTGCGCAAACACGGGATGTGAGCTGATTCGAACCGCGACCGTGTCCAGACCAGCAGTCACAATATCCGGAATAATTTCACTCTTCGGCAAAACAACGGTGAGGGGTCCTGGCCAAAAACAATCGACTAGTTTCCCAATCAATTGCCGCTCTTCGTGACAGGGTGCGGTCGCGCGCTCGAGCCAATCGCAATCGGGCAAGTGAACAATGAGAGGGTCGAAATGCGGCCGTTCTTTCGCTTCAAAAATCTTCGCAACGGCGATTGAATTAAGCGCATCGACAGCCAGGCCGTAAACGGTTTCGGTCGGCAGTGCGACTGGCTCGCCCTTCGCCAGGAGTTCTACTGCGCGTTTTGTAGCGACGGCGGCCTGGGACCGCCGACGGCGATCATGGATCGCCGCTACAACTTCTGTTTTCACTTGGGCACTCGCTGGGCAAGCACCGCTTTGGTCTGCTTCTTTCGAAACGCTTGAAGGTTTTTTCGAATCCTCTCATCAGACAGCGCGAGAATCGCGGCCGCGAGAAGCGCGGCATTCTTCGCGCCAGCGGAACCGATTGCGAGTGTGCCCACAGGGATACCACCAGGCATTTGCGCAATGGAAAGAAGCGAATCGAGCCCGTGAAGCGTTGATGATGGAATTGGCACGCCGAGCACCGGAAGTTGAGTCAATCCAGCCACTACTCCCGCCAAATGGGCAGCGCTTCCTGCCCCAGCGATAATGATGCGCAGACCACGATCCTCCGCTTTGCGCGCGAAATCGGCCGTTGCATTAGGAGTGCGATGCGCCGAAAGGACACGATGTTCGTTGGCGATGCCAAGCTCATCAAGCGTATCGATGCAATGGCGCATCGTTTCCCAATCCGACTTGCTGCCCATAATGACGGCGACGAGAGGTTTCGATTTAGACATAAGAAATGCATGGGAAGCTAACAGCTTCCCCTACAGAATTCTAGCCTCCAAGCGCCTCAAATGCGCTGAGGACAGCGGACGCTACAGCGCTTTGAGTTCAAAAAACGGTTATAGCGTGCGCTGTCCTCAGCGCATTCCGGGCGATTTGGAAATCGCCATTCCGTGTTGATATTGCAAGGTGAATCTCGCCGGATCGATTGCCCTGATTGGCATGATGGGAACCGGCAAATCTGTTGTCGGAAAAGCTTTGGAACAGAAAACAGGATTACCCCGATTCGACACGGACGAAATTACCTCGTCGAAGCTAAAGATGCCGATCAAGGAAATCTTTTCGACCCACGGCGAGGAACACTTTCGTAATCTGGAAACGGAAACACTACGTTCAATGTCTCTGGAAGAACCGGCAATTATCGTCACTGGGGGCGGTATCGTGCTGCGGGCGGAGAATGTCGACCTTTTAAGGCAACTAGCGACAGTTGTCTGGCTCGATGTCGACGAAACGACTCTCCGAATGCGCATTCGCCGCCTGAGTGACCGCCCGCTATTGCAGACGGCGAACCCGGAGGCGACGTTATCGGAATTACTGGCAGCGCGTGAACCGCTCTATAGAAAGGCGGCCGATCTACGAGTGGACATTTCCGAAAAGACTCCCGAAGAGATCGCTGAATTGATCCTGCAGAACATCAAGAATTTCCCCGTCGGAGAATAAGCATGAGACCTGTGGCCGGCAATTTGTCGCCGCGAATATCGGGCGAGGCGTTAAAGAAAAAACTGGTCGCGTTTGCGCGCGAGTTGGGATTTGATTCGTGCCGCGTCGCGGCTTGCGCTCCCCCACCCCATGCAACGGAGTTTCGGAATTGGCTGCGGGTCGGGTCGGCGGGAGAAATGCATTACATGGAGCGCGGTGAAGAGAAACGTTGCGATCCGCAGAACGTTCTGCCGGGCACGCGATCGATCATTGTTGTCGCGTTGAATTATTTCCAGGGTCATACGATTCGGCAGTCGCCCGCGGCCACAGGGAAGATCGCGCGGTACGCTTGGGGCAACGATTATCACAACGTGATCGCGGCAAAGCTGGACAAGATCGACAATTTCCTCCGTGAATTCGACGGACGGCAAAAGTGTTACGTCGATACCGGACCCATTCTGGAACGGGATCACGCAGCCAAGGCTGGGATCGGCTGGCACGGCAAAAGCACGATGCTGATCGATCCGCGTTTGGGCACGTGGTTTTTTCTCGGCGAGATTTTAACAACGCTCGATCTGCCAGCGGACGGTCCCCAACCGGATCGCTGTGGAAAATGTGAGCGTTGCATCAAAGCTTGTCCGACCGGCGCAATCACTGCTCCGCATCGGCTCGATGCGCGCCGTTGCATTTCGTATTTGACCATTGAGCTGAAAGGCTCCATCCCGCTGGAGTTTCGGCCTCTTATTGGAAACCGGATCTTCGGTTGCGATGATTGCCTCGACGCCTGCCCCTGGAATCGCTTCGCCAAGACCTCCCGGGAATGTGCGTTCTCTGCGCGGGACACACCGACGGACCTCTCCTTGCGTGATTATTTAAGAATAGATGATGCCGAATTTGAGGTGCTTTTCAGAAACTCGCCGATAAAACGAGTGAAGCGTCGCGGCTTTTTGCGCAATGTCTGCGTCGCTTTGGGGAACGTAGGCGATTTGTGCGATCTACCGGCCCTGGAACACGCTGCGGCCGACCCTGATCCATTGATTGCCGAGCATGCTGCATGGGCGATCGAGCGGATTCGGGACCGATGCGAAATGGCGGCGCCTGAAGCTTGTTGAATCCAGAATGCCGTGTACTGCATCTCACTATCGAGGCTGTGAACGCGTTTGCCTTGCCAAGGTCTAAAGTGAGATAATTTCCGTCGCCCATCCCAACGAGCATCCTATGCATCAAACCTTGACCACCCCTCCGAGTGCCTCACAACAGGCTAAGAAACGGCGTTTGCGGCGGAAGCGTTACATCATTTTCGGTTCGATTGGCGTGGTATTGCTGCTTATCATCGGTTCGGTCGTCGCCGGCAAACGCGAGAAGCCAATTCCGGTCACAACAGAAACGGCGGTGCGCAAAACGATTCTGCAAACGGTCTCGGCGACTGGAAAAATACAACCCGAAACAGAAGTAAAAATCTCGCCGGAAGTGGCGGGCGAAATCATCGATCTTCCAGTCGAAGACGGCAAAGCGGTGAAGAAAGGCGACCTGCTGGTGAAGATCAAGCCGGACTCGTACAAAGCGTTGCTCGAACAGCAGGAGGCAGCAATCAGCGCCGCGAAGGCAACGAACCTTCAACAAAAGGCGACAATGGTGAAAGCGGAGCAGGATTTGAAACGCGCGGACGACATGTACGCGAAGAAGACGATCTCAATTCAGGAATACAACGCCGCGCAGGCCGCGTCCGACGTCGCGAAGAACACCTACGAAAGTTCGTTACACGAAATCGAGCGTGCGGAAGCAGGTTCGAGCCAGGCTCGCGATCAACTTTCCAAGACGACGGTTTATTCACCGATCGATGGGACGGTGACAATCTTAAACAGTAAACTCGGCGAGCGAATCGTGGCGACGGGACAATTTGCCGGCACCGAAGTGATGCGCGTGGCCGATCTCGGCCATATGGAGGCGCGCATCGACGTAAAC
The DNA here is from genome assembly GCA_003219435.1 of Verrucomicrobiota bacterium. Taxonomy (GTDB): domain Bacteria; phylum Verrucomicrobiota; class Verrucomicrobiia; order Chthoniobacterales; family UBA10450; genus Udaeobacter. The sequence continues at coordinate 24,956 of QHOW01000022.1, forward strand.
GAGAACGACGTCGTAAACGTGAAAGTCGGCGACAAGGCGAAGGTAAAGGTCGACGCCTACGGCGATCGAAAATTCCACGGCACAGTCTACCAAATTGCCAACACCGGGACGATGACGGGAGCCGGCACGCAGGAGGAAGTGACGAACTTTCAAGTAAAGGTCCGGATCGACGATCATGACGTGACGTTAAAACCTGGATTGAGTTGCACGGCGGACATCGAGACAAACATGGTCAAGGACGTCGTCGCCGTGCCGATGCAAGCAGTTACGATTCGCACCGGTGAAAGCAATTTGAGCCCGGAAGAGATTGAAAAGAAAAAACAAAAGGCTGCCGCGCGCGACAAGGGCGACAACAATGCCGAGTTTACGAATGCGAAAGCAGAGAAGGCAGCGCAGAAGGAAGAGCGTGAAAAGCTGGCGAAAGTTGTGTTCCTGAAAAAAGGAAGCACCGCGAAACTCGTGAAAGTGACGACCGGAATTTCGGATGACACCTACATGGAAATCAAGAGCGGAGTGCAGCCGGGCGACGAAGTGATTTCGGGAAGCTACAGCGCGATCAGCCGGAAATTGAAAGAAGGCGCCAAGGTCACTTACGACAAGGAAGTGTCGAAGTAGTTGTCGATCTGGCGATGGAGACGCGCGATTTAACCAGGCCCCGTGGCCCGATCGTCATCGATATCGAGAACATCACGAAAGATTACGTGATGGGCGAAGAAACCGTGCGGGCACTGCGTGGTGTGTCGCTGAAGATTCACCGCAACGAGTACATCGCGATCATGGGACCGAGCGGCAGCGGCAAATCCACTCTCATGAACATGCTTGGTTGTTTGGATACGCCGACGTCCGGCCGCTACGAATTTAACGGAAAGAACGTGGCTGAGATGAATGACGACGAGCTCGCGGCGATTCGGAATCGCGAGATCGGCTTTGTATTTCAAACATTCAATCTGCTGCCAAGATCGACATCGTTACGAAACGTCGAGCTACCGCTCATTTACGCGGGGATCGATCCGGAGACGCGCGAACAACGTGCGGCGGAAGTTCTGGCCGATGTTGGCCTGGGCGATCGGATTCATCACAAACCGAACGAACTCTCGGGCGGCCAACGCCAGCGCGTAGCTGTGGCGCGTGCGCTTGTGAACAGGCCCTCCATCATTTTGGCTGACGAACCGACTGGCAACCTCGATTCCAAGACCGGCGAAGAGATTATGGCGCTGTTCGAAGATTTGTATCAACGCGGGAACACGATCATTCTCGTCACGCACGAGCGCGACATTGCCGCGCATGCGCGGCGCACCGTGCATTTGCGGGACGGTCTGATCGAAAGCGATCATGCCGGATTTATTCCGGAAATCGATATGGCTACGGTTGGCTAAGATCGACATGAAACGTTTTCTCTACGAACTAGGCGAGAGTTGGAAAATCGCGGTCGCGCAAATGCGAGCCAACATGACGCGCTCAACTCTCACCGCGCTCGGCGTGATTATTGGGATTGTCGCCGTGACGTTGATGGGTACGGCGATTGGCGGAATCTCGATCGGCTTCGACAAAAGCATGGCCGTGCTCGGGGATGATGTGCTCTATGTGACGCAATGGCCATGGAAGGTGGTGGACGATTGGTGGAATTATCGCGACCGGAAAAAGATTAAAACGGAATACGCGGAGATGCTTAATCGCATGATTGAGAAAACGCCGAACTCGAATCTCATCGTCGCCGTGCCGACCTCGAGTGTGTTTCGCTCGATCAAATACGGCGGCAATCAAGTGGATAACGTTTTCGTGCTCGGGACGACTTCGGATTTCATCGTAACATCGACAATCGATTGCAAAGAAGGCCGCTTCTTCAGCGACATGGAATCGCGCGGTGGCGCCAGCGTTGTTGTGATCGGTTACGACGTAGCCGACGCGTTGTTTCCGTCGGAGAGCCCGATCAACAAATCGGTTCTGATTAACGGTCAACTTTTCAAGGTCGTCGGCGTGAACACGCGACAGGGAACGTTTCTCGGCTTGTTCAGTTGGGATTCGATGGTGGCAATGCCGCTCGGCGCGTTTAACAAGTATTTTTCGGCCAAGCCTGATTCGGACGTGCGAGTAAAAGTGAAGGACAAAACCAAACTCGCGGATGCAAAGGACGAATTGACCGGTTTGATGCGCCGTGTACGGGGTTTGGCTCCGGAAAAATCGGACGACTTCTCGATCAACGAACAACAGGCATTCAAGAGCACGCTTGATCCGGTGAAGAACTCGATCGCCGTCGCGGGATTGTTCATCACAGGCCTTTCACTCTTCGTCGGAGCGATTGGCATCATGAATATCACATTCGTCAGCGTGAAAGAGCGGACGAAAGAAATCGGGACACGCAAAGCGCTCGGCGCGCGCCGGCGCACGATTCTGTTGCAGTTTCTCATCGAATCGACTGCGCTCTGTCTTCTTGGTGGATTTATCGGACTCTCATTTGCATACGTGATGTGTCTTGGAATTGGGAAGGCGTTTCCATCCTTCCCAATTCAATTTTCGGTCGGGCTCGTCGTCGCGAGCATGATCGTTTCGGTCATGACCGGACTCATTTCCGGTTTCGCACCGGCTTGGACGGCGTCACGCCTCGATCCGGTAACGGCACTTAGATACGAGTAAGATCGACATGTTGTTCAAGGAGATCATCAAGATGGCGCTGAGTTCGCTCGGCGTGAACAAGCTGCGATCAAGCCTGACGATGATCGGCATCACGATCGGCGTTTTTTCCGTGATCTCAGTCATGACCGCGATCGGCGCGCTGCAATATTCAATCGAGCATGGAATTAGTTTTCTTGGCTCGAACATTTTTCAATTCGCGAAATATCCGGCGAACGTGAGCGCGAGCGGCGACGTGCGAGAGAAATATCGGAACCGGCGCAACATCAGTTACCAGCAGGCGCTGCATTACTATCGCTTGATGGAAGGCGAGGCCCGCGAAATTTGCCTGAAATGTTTCGCGTACGAAGTGAAAGGTCAGGCGGTTTATAACGGCGTGAAAACGACACCGAGCCTGCTCATTGTTGGTTCGAATCGCAGTTTTCTCACCGCAAATGCATTCACGCTTGGTTACGGCCGGAATCTCAATGACGAAGATGTCGAACTCTCGCGCCGCGTGATCGTTGTCGGAAAGATGGTTGAGAAGCGCTTGTTTCCTCACGAAACGCCAATCAACAAAGTGATCAGGATGAGTGGGCATACTTACACTATCGTCGGCGTGCTCGCCGAGAAGGGGACGGCGTTTGGTCAAAGCCAGGATGACATCTGCATCATGCCGATAACCCGGTTCTTCGAAGATTACGGCGAAGCCAAACGCACTGTAAACATCGCGACCCAGGCCTTCTCAGCCGATACTTACAATCGGACGTTCGACAAAGCGATAGGTGCGATGCGGATTGCGCGTGGCCTTCGGGCCGATCAGGAAAACGATTTCGAGATTTATTCAAATGACTCGCTCAAGAGTGCATTTGTATCGATTGCGGGCGTGGTGCGTGTCGGCGCGTTTGTCATCAGCTTTATCGCGCTTGTTGCGGCGGGCATCGGCATCATGAACATCATGCTTGTCAGCGTGACCGAACGGACCAAAGAGATTGGCATCCGAAAATCCATCGGCGCTCGCAGCCGCGACATTCTCCGGCAATTCTTGACCGAAGCAGTTTTCATTTCCGAAGCAGGCGGCATTTTGGGAATTGTTCTGGGAATAATCGTCGGCGATATGCTCGCAGCCTGGCTGCAAGCGGAACTGATTTTTCCGTACGGTTGGGCTATCACTGGCGTGCTCGTCTGCTCGGCCATCGGGATTGGCTTCGGTCTCTACCCGGCTTATCGGGCAGCTTCTCTCGATCCAATCGAGGCGCTGCGCTACGAATGATGAATCCGCATCGCATAAATTGGAGCGCTGAGTTTCGAGACAGAAGGCCCTAAACCGAAAGCAAGCTGGCCGCGCTTCTCCCTTCAATCCAAACCGAGCGCTTTGAAGGTCGCATCGACGTGCTGGAAATGAACATTGAGCGAGCAAAGGCGATCGATCTCCGAATCGGAAAGCCGGCCTGTGATCTGCGGCTCACGTTTCACATTCTCAACGAACGTCCCCTCGCCTTTCCAGGTTTTCATGGCGGCACGTTGCACTGCTTCATACGCATTCTTGCGCTCCACTCCCGCTCGCGTAAGCGCGAGTAAAACCGACTGGCTGAAATAAAGACCCTTTGTGAGACCGAGATTCTGTTCCATCCGTTCCGGATAAACCTGCAGCTTTTCAACAACCTCGCGCAATTTGACGAGCATGTAGTCGAGAAGAATGCACGAATCCGGCAAGATGATCCTCTCGGCGCTTGAATGACTGATGTCGCGCTCGTGCCAAAGGGCCACATTTTCCAGCGCCACAATTGCATTTCCGCGAATGACCCGCGCCAGACCGCTCAACCGCTCGTTCGTGATCGGGTTGCGCTTGTGTGGCATTGCCGAGCTGCCTTTCTGCCCTTCCCCAAAAAATTCTTCCAGTTCGAGAACTTCAGTCCGCTGAAGATGACGAAACTCAGTCGCCCAACGGTCTATGCTCGAAGCGATCAACGCGAGCGTGGCACAGAATTCGGCGTGCCGATCCCGCTGCACGATTTGTGTGGAAAGCGTGGCCGGCTTTAGTCCCAGCTTCTCACAAACCGCCCGCTCAATCTTTGGATCGACATGGGCATGAGTGCCGACCGCTCCGCTTATTTTGCCGACGCGAATGCGCTCCCGTGTTTGGGTGAGACGTTCTTCCGCGCGCCCGAATTCATCGAACATGAGCGCAAGCTTTAGTCCAAACGTGATCGGCTCCGCGTGCACACCGTGACTTCGCCCAATCATCGGAGTCATTTTGAACCGGCGCGCCTGACCTGCGACGACCGTACGGAGTTCTTTAATGTCGTCGAGGAGGATCGTCGCCGACTCCGTCAGTTGCACCGCCAGCGTCGTGTCGAGGATGTCCGACGAAGTTAACCCTTGATGGATCCACCGCGCAGCTGGCCCAACTGAGCCAGCCACATTTTCGAGAAAAGCGATTACGTCGTGATTTGTTCGCTTCTCAATCTCCGCGATTTCAGGGATGGAGAAGCGCGCCCGTTTTCGAATTTCGGCCGCGTCCTCCTTCGGAATCTGACCAAGTTCTGCCATTGTCTCACAGGCAAGTACCTCGATCTCCAGCCAAATTTGAAACCTTCGTTCGTCCGACCAAATCTTACGCATCTCTGGCCGGGAATAGCGATCAATCACTGCGGCAACATAAAAGCGAGCGGCTCAGGCGAAAAGCGTTTTGTTTCCAGCACGCTGGGCTCTGAGGGCGTTATGCTGAAAAGTCAAAAGCGGCAGAACACCGCCGCACTCCAAAACGTGGCCGCAATTTCCACGTCCAATGTGCGCTTGCGTCTTTGGAGTGCGTGCGGTGCTCCGCCGCTTTTAAAGACAACAACAACCAGACGGATTTTCGAAAGCCGCTCTGGGTCCCGGCCTAGCAAACCCGCGCCCGAAGGAAGCGGCCGTTGCTTTGTACGCGCACTTTGCCACTGTCCAAAAGGTCTGCCACCGTTGCAACAGTCTCCCTGGTGCTCTTCGTGCACGAGCTCACAGCCAGGACCAAATCACCGAGGGAAAGTTTGGAACGCGGTTTGAGGATAAGCGTATTCTTTTTCATCGATAATGTCCTTTGGACAGCAATCCGGGTGCCATCGTTCAATGTGAACAAGCCTAGCGTCGTGGGAGCCAAAGTTATTAGCCGCTTATTGATTAGCCCCGTGCCGACGAGTTGACACTTGTGTTCGATTCGTAAACACATCAACCGCCGTTTGGACGCTTCTGCAGCGGTTTAGAGAGGCGCATTGACAATAGGTAGAGCGTCGCGAAAACTGCTACCACTACCAGTATCCAAGTGGACTGGCCGTGGATGAAACGGACCAGTGCCCCGGGCTCGTTAGCAGTTCTGGCTCGATGCGATACGCTTTGGCGCGGTCAGGCGCAGAACGATGAGATACAAGACCGCCAATACCGCCACAAAGAGAACGATCCAGTGCGAACGGGTCTTGATAAAGGTTACCCAGCCGTCAACGTTGGAGATCAAGTCCGGCTGCACTTGGTAAGCTTTCGCGCCCAGCCAGGCCAAGATGCTGCACCAAAGGGCCGAGCCAATAATGGTCGCGAGGCTGAATTTCCTAAAATTCATCCGCACGAATCCCGCCGGGTAGGAAATCAGATGGCGAATGACCGGCAACAGTCGGGCAAAGAAAACGCCGCCCGTTTCGTAACGCTGCAACCAGACTTCAGCGCGTTCCAGTTTGTCGTTCGTGAT
>QHOW01000021.1 GCA_003219435.1 Verrucomicrobiota bacterium
ATTTTGCGACTCTTACCTTCAACGAGGCGCTCCTGTCGCAGCGGGCCTCCAACAGGCCGCCTCAAACGCAGCCGAATCCGAATTCGCCGCTCGCGGCGGGGATGCAACCCATGCCACGGACGGTGCCAGCCGGGCCGGGCCTATCCTCCTCCCTACCTACTCCCTCCTCGCTGTCGCTTCCAGGGCGAGGGGAAATAACCCGTCCTCATGCGCGAGGAGTGATTCCGCGGAAGCCGAGTGCCGGTCGGTCAATGAAGCCAAATCTCAGCA
>QHOW01000118.1 GCA_003219435.1 Verrucomicrobiota bacterium
GGGCAATTACAGCATCACTTACAACACGGCCACGTTCACGATTACCCCGCGGCCTGCTTCAGTGACACCGAACGCGGCCAGCAAAGTCTATGGCGATGCAGATCCTGCGTTAAGTGGAGTACTTGTCGGGTTTGTGGCGGGCGACGGTGTGACGGCGACCTACAGCCGCACTACGGGTGAGACGGTAGCGGGCAGTCCGTACACGATCAGTGCCACGCTGAGTCCCGCAGGTGTGCTGGGCAATTACAGCATCACTTACAACACGGCCCTCTTCACGATCGACCCGAAGGCTGCTTCGGTAACGCCGAATGCAGCCAGCAAGATTTATGGCAATGCTGATCCCGCGCTGACAGGCACCTTGAGCGGGTTCCTGGCAGCCGACGGCGTGACGGCCACCTACAGTCGCACCGCCGGTGAGACAGTAGCTAGCAGTCCGTACACCATCAGTGCGACGCTGAGTCCTGCGGGTGTGTTGAGCAATTACAGCATCACCTACAACACTGCCAACTTCACAATTAACCCGCGGGCGTTGGATATCACGGCGAACAACCAGAGCAAGACCTATGGTAATCTTTTCACGTTCTCGGGCACGGAGTTCACGACCGGTGCCGGGCAATTGGTCACCGGTGACAGTGTAGCGAGTGTGACCTTGATTAGCGCAGGCGCCGCAGCCACCGCAACGGTGACAGCTCCAGGGCCGACATATGCCATCACCGCGAGTGCAGCGGTAGGCACTGGCCTCGCGAACTACAGCATCACCTATCATGGTGGCACGCTCACGGTGAACCCGAAGCCGCTGGATATCACGGCAAATAACCGAACCAAGACTTATGGTGATACAGTTACGTTTGCCGGCACGGAGTTTACCACTGGCGCGGGCCAGTTAGTTAACGGCAATACCGTGACAAGCGTGACGCTAACCAGCGCGGGAGCGGTCGCGACGGCGTCGGTGAGCGGCTCCCCGTATACCATCACACCGAGCGCGGCGGTGGGCACCGGCCTAGGCAATTACACAATCAGCTACCACAACGCGACGATTGGGCTGACAGTGAACCCAGCGCCGCTGAGCATCACGGCGGACTCAATCGTGGGAACGCCCGCGGTGGATCCCTTCACCAAGGTCTACAACGGCCTCGTCTACACGGGCTTCACCGTCCGCTACGACGGGTTCGTCAACGGCGAGACCCCAAGCGTGCTGGGCGGTAGCTTGAGCTTCAGTGGCGCGGGGACGACGGCGGTACTTCCCGGGACCTACACGGTCACGCCGGGCGGGCTGACCTCGGTCAACTACACGATCACCTTCGTTAACGGGACGCTGAAGATTACCTTCGGCACCTGCGGCGGCTCGGACCCCGGAGGCGTTATTTTGCCGCCTATCAACGCCGACGGCACCAGCGTTTACAAGCGCAAGGCTGGCAGCACGATTCCGGTGAAGTTCAAGGTGTGCGACGCCAGCGGCAACTCCATCTCCGACCCGAACGTGGTCTTTCCAACCGGCTGTTGCGGTTCGGTGACCTTGACAAGCATAAGGCGGGGCACGGTTGATAACGTGAACGAAAATGGAACTACCGATATCCCGGGCAGTGCCTTCACCTATAGCGGTGACCATTGGCAACTCAACATGGCCACCACCAATCTGCAGGCGGGGGACACCGACACGTTCCAAATCCCCCTGAAGGACGGCAGCTACGTCACGTTTACGGTCGGTCTGAAGTAATGCCTTCTGCCCGGGCGCCGGCCTCCACCGGCGTCTGGAGAAAAAATTAAGCGGTTAGAGAATGAGCGCCGGGAGGTGAAAGTCCTTCCGGCGCTTTTTCTTTTTTGGCTTCGCCCTCGTTGAAGGGTTAAAGCGTTGAAGCGTTAAATTGTCGTGCGTGACGAACGCGCATTGGATTGGGGAGCATACGCGTCCCGCGTGTGGGTCGTTGCGTCTCGCGACGACGGACTCTTTCAGACTTAACCACGAATCCCGCGACGGCGGGACGAATAGACACCAATGAGGCTTCGCCTCGCGTGATTGGTTTAACTGTTACACCGTTACATCGCAGCGAGGGACGCACATTGGATTGGGGAGCACACTGCCTGCCCGCCCTGATGTGCGCTCCCCAACCCGATCTATTGGTGTTTATTAGTGTTGATTCGTGGTTGCTGAAATTAGTTGAATCACGCTGTGGAAGCGGTGCGGCTTTTCAAGTTACTCAATCGCGATCAGCGTAACACGTTCGTGGCTTGTTTCCTCGGTTGGGCGCTGGATGCGTTCGATTTTTTTCTTCTCACGTTCGTGCTCGTGCCGGTTGCGCATGAGTTCGGCCGGACGATTCCCGAAGTCGCATTCGGAATTACGCTGACCCTGATGATGCGTCCGCTGGGAGCGTTCATCTTCGGTTTGCTCGGCGACAAATTCGGCCGGCGTATCCCGCTGATGGGCGACATTATTTTCTATTCCGTTATCGAACTGCTCACGGCGTTCGCCCCGAATTTTACCGTCTTTCTGATTTTGCGCGCGCTATTCGGCGTGGGAATGGGCGGCGAATGGGGCTTGGGCGCTTCGCTCGCGATGGAGTCGCTGCCCACAGCAACACGCGGTCTGTTCTCCGGAATTTTGCAACAAGGCTATGCGGTTGGCTATCTGATCGCCGCGGTCGTTTACTGGATCGTGTTCCCATTTTTTGGATGGCGGGCACTTTTTGTCGCCGGAGCGCTGCCAGCTCTCCTGGTGTTGTACATCCGGGCGCGCGTTCCGGAATCGCCGGTTTGGCAACATAACAAGGAGCGGCGACAGCATCTGCCGCTCGATATTCGCGGATTTATCAGGCAACACGGCACGCTTTTTATCCACGCCGTCCTGCTGATGACGGCGTTCAATTACATGTCGCACGGCACGCAGGATCTTTATGCCACATTTCTCGAAAGACAGCGCGGCTTTGGAGTGAGTGAAAAATCGATGATCGCAATTATCTACGCCATTGGCGCGATCTGCGGCGGAACCGTGATCGGTTTTTTCTCACAACGCTGGGGACGCCGGCGGGCGATCATTTTTTGTGCGGTCTGCGGCATGCTCCTGATTCCGGGTTGGGTTTTCGCGCCGGGAACAGCGCTTCTTATCGTAGGAGGGTTTCTGATGCAATTCATGGTGCAAGGCGCGTGGGGTGTTGTGCCGGTGCATTTGAATGAAGTTTCGCCAGCCGATTTCCGCGGGACTTTCCCTGGCCTGGCATATCAACTGGGAAATTTCGCAGCCGCTTACGCCGCGCAGCAGCAAGCCTGGCTGGCGGAAAGATTTCGGACCGCGAGCGGCACTCCGAATTATGCGCTGACCATGGCACTGGTGGAATGCGTCGTTTTCATCGCCATCATCGTACTGGCCGCAACCGGACGCGAAGAGCGCGGCAAAGAATTTTAGAAATCGCCTTTAACCACGAATGAACACGAATGAACACTAATTTTGCTTGGGCTTCTACGTCAGACGCCTGATCATTTGCGAGGGGCGCGCAGGCGATTGTGGTCAATCGCCCCTACCTCTTTCGTGCGCACTCGCATGTTTTGGATTGGGGAGCGCACGCGCCCTCGCGTGTTGGTTGCGGCGCCCTCGCCGCAACTCCCTTCCAGGAAAGCTAGCGATCGCGGGGGCCTCGATTTAACAGCCAACAATTAGTCGATTAATATTAGTGTCTATTCGTGTTGATTAGTGGTTAGTCATTCGCGCGTCTGGGCGCGCGCAACTTCCCGAACAGGGGAAAGAATTTTAGCGAGTTGCTGGTGGCAGCGCCGGACCAGTGCTCGCAGGTTGCAACTGCAATGCGAGTCGGCCCGATGGTTGATAAACGCCGGGACCGTAACGTTGTTCGACAATCGCTTCGGCAATTCTATCCGCCAGCAGTTCGCGATATTCCCAATCGCGCGCCTGGTTGCCATCGGCGCGATTGCTCAAAAATCCGCACTCCACCAGTACTGCCGGGTAACTCGCCATGCGCAAAACGCGGAAATTCGCCGTGTGGATACCACGATTGCCGGAGTGGGGGATGGTCATCAGCTTGGATTGAATCCGGTTGGCCAGGTCGAACGAAGCGCCCGAATGATAGTAGGTTTCGTACCCGTGAATACCTCGTTTACGTGAATCGTTGAAATGGATGCTGACGAAGATGGCGTTTTTTTGCGAATTCTCGATGCCTACTCGCTCATCCAGCGGAATGAACACATCGGACGATCGAGTCATGACCGTTTTCAATTGCGATTCGCGCAGCTTGCGTTCGAGACGTTGGGCTACGTCCAGCGTAACTACCTTCTCGGGTGGTCCGGAGCGACGATACGCGCCACTGTCTTTCCCGCCGTGTCCGGCGTCTACCACCACGGTCGTAAAAGTTTTGGTCGTGTTTTTGACCCTGCCGGTTTGCGTGGCACACGCGCCGAGTGAAGCGAGCAGAGCGAAGGCAAGAGCAAGGCTGATCGGTCGCGGCATTCTGACTTAATAGCCAAAAAAGCGTTTTCCACGAAAAGTTTTTTCGCTAATTTTCTGCGCGTTCTGTGCAAGACGCCGATCTTTTACGCAGGCGTTTCACAGAAACGCCCCTATTTGAGATTCAAATGTAGGGGCGCCCGCCCCGGCAGGCGCCTTTCGGCAATTGCATGGAAAAAGCACTTGTTTTTTGTGCAGCCGCACTTAAAGCCCTTTACGTCTTTTTATGATGATTCGATTAGCGATTCTCCCTCTGCTCCTGGCACTAAACCTTTCAATGTGTAAGAAAAGCGAAAGCGTCTCTGCACGACCGCCGCTCGGTTCTCCATCGCCGGCAGCGGCTGAAGCAGCCGCTGGCAGCAGCCCTCTCACGGCGGCTTCGCCCGCGAAGATCTCCAAGCCAGTAGTCGATCAGACGGCGCAGACAATCATCTTTTGTTATCATCGCCTGGTCGACAAAGTTCGCTATCCAGGCACCGAGATTACACCGGCCGATTTCGAGGCACAGATGAAACAACTTAAAGATGCCGGCATCACCGTAATCAGCATGCAAGATTTGCTGGCTTGGAAGCGTGGCGAAAAGAATATTCCACCGCGGTGCGCGGTCATCACATTCGATGACGGCTGGAAATCTCAATACGAGGTTGCGTGGCCGATCATGAAAAAATTTGGATACCCGTTTACGATGTTCATTTATACCGAAGGCGTCCGCGGGGGTAGCCTGGGTGGCGGAGAGGCGATCACCTGGGAACAGCTCGCCGACATGCGTGACAACGGAGTCGATATCGAGGCGCACACGGCGACACATCAAGATTTGCGCGAAGGCCATAACATAATGTTGGCCACTCCCGGCGGGAAGAGGACCAGAACGAAATTGACGGGACCGGCATACGAGCAATGGGTCCAAAACGAAGTCGTCGGCTCCAAGGAACTGCTCGAGCAGCGGCTCGGAATCAAAGTGAATTGTTTCGCCGTCCCCTTCGGCAATTATAACGAGCACGTCAAAGAACTCGCCCGAAATGCCGGTTACGAGGCGATGTTTACCGTTTACGGCCAGCCGATCACCTTTACATCCCCACTCGATTCGCTGGGTCGTTATGCGATTGAAGCGAACAAGCCCAAGGTATTCGTTGACGCGGTCAAGATGATCGGCACATCCAGCGGGGGTGCATCGGCGGTTGCTGAAGTTGGCGCCGCTGATCTCTCGACCAAACCGGCGGATGGCGATACCGTACGCACGGCGCTCCCGCTCATCAAGGCGAACCTCAGCCGCGTCGGCGGAATCGAACCGGGCAGCGTGCAAATGCGCGTCAGCGGGCTCGGCGTTGTGCCCGCCAGTTACGATCCGAAGACCGGGACTGTGTCATATCAGGTTACGCAAAAACTGCGCGATAGGAGTTGCACCGTGATTCTGACTGCGAAGTCGGCAGGGAAGAAAGTGGAAGCGCACTGGACGTTCGGGATCGAAGAGGGCGCGGGAGGGGCGGCATCGCCGACAGCGCCGACGCCGAAGAAATAAACGTGGGATGGTGATCTGGGTAGCGCACCCGTCTCGCGTGTTGGGGGAGCGCTGGCATGTTGCCAGCGGCTCCCTTGCAGCAGCACCGGTGATCTCGCGATGCATTGGCCTCGACAACGCATCGGGGCTGCCCGGCAACATGCCGGGCAGAGCGGGCAGAATGCCCGCGCTCCCCAAATATTCCGTGCCCTCTTTTAATCATGTTTTCACAACTCAGCGATAAGCTTCAGGAAATTTTCAAAGAGCTGCTACGTCAGGTGCGCCTGGCCTTATTGGAAGCGGATGTCGATTTTCAAGTCGCGAAGAAATTCGTTGGCCGAGTAAAAGAAAAGGCGCTCGGGGAAACCGTGCTTCGCAGCATCACGCCCGGGCAGCAGATCGTGAAAATTTTCCACGATGAGCTTTCCGCTCTACTCGGAGGCGACGCTGCGCCGCTTCATTTAGAAGAAGCGGGCCGAATCTTGATCGTCGGGCTTAACGGCTCCGGCAAAACCACGTCCTCAGCCAAGCTGGCGCTTTTTCTAAAAAAGCAGGGCCATAGCCCGGCTCTGATCGCGTGCGATTTGCAACGGCCGGCGGCGATTGAACAGCTCGCAACCTTGGCGCGGCAAATTGAAGTCCCGGCTCATACTCCCGATCCGAATGAGAAGAATGTTCTCCGTGCCGCGGCCGCCGCGCTTGGTAGGGCGCGACCTGAGCTTGCCGGCCGTGGCGGGGGCGCGCCGAACATCGACATTTTCGATACGGCCGGCCGCCAGGAAATCGATGACGCGTTGATTCAGGAATTGAAAGAGCTGAAAGAATTCCTGCAGCCGCAGGAAACTTTGCTCGTGGTCGATGCTGCGACCGGACAACAAGCGGTCAGCGTTGCAACCCATTTTAACGACGCTTTAGAAATCACCGGAATCATTTTGACGAAACTCGACGGAGACGCCCGTGGCGGCGCGGCCTTGTCGATGCGTGAGGTGACGCGACAGCCAATCAAGTTCGCCGGCACAGGCGAAAAGCTCGATCAGTTCGAGCTCTTCGTTCCGGAGCGACTGGCGGGTCGGATATTGGGAATGGGCGACGTGGTTGGTCTGGTCGAAAAGGCGGCCGAGGCGGTGGATGAAAAGGAAGCTGCTCACCTGGAGCGAAAGCTGCGCACGGCTTCGTTCGATTTCAACGATTTCCTGGGGCAGTTCAAAATGATGCGAAAAATGGGGCCGCTGGAGAATATTCTTGGCATGTTGCCCGGCATGAGTAACGTGTCCGGTCTCTCTGTTAACGAGAAGCAGCTCAAGCGCACGGAAGCCATCGTGCTTTCGATGACGAGCGAAGAGCGGACGCGCCCAGACATTCTAAATGCGCGGCGTCGTCAGCGCATCGCGCGTGGCAGCGGCTGCACCGTGACGGAGGTGAATGATTTGCTGCGACGCTTTGGTCAGATGCGCAAGATGATGAAAAGCGCGGGCAAAATGAAGAGAACGTTAAAAGAGTTACAAAAGTTACATCGTTAAAAAAGATCGGATTGCTAACTTTGTAACTCTTGTAACGTTGTAACCCTTGTAACTTTTTTACCATGGCAGTTTCAATCAGATTACGCAGAGAAGGAGCGAAGAACCGGCCCTATTACAAAGTGGTGGTGGCCGACAGCCGCAGCCCGCGCGACGGAAAATTCATCGAGATCATTGGCACTTACGACCCGAAAAAGACGGGTCATAACAGTACGTTAAAACTCGATCGCGCCGAGTATTGGATCAGTAAAGGCGCGCAAGCGTCCGACACGGTTCGCAGTTTAATTAGAAAGAATAAAAAGCAGGTCGCCAGCCCACCCGCCAAAGCTGCGTCTGAACCGCCTGTCTCAGCCGCACCCGCGGAAGCAACGCCGGAGTCGCCGCAGCCACCCGTCGCGGACGCGGCGGATGGGGAACCCACGCAGAGCTAGAATCGACATCTGTAGCCGTCGAGCATTTGGCTGCACAACGGGGCCGTCCTGCGCGAATTTTTGCTGTAGAGTGCGCTGTCCCCAGCGCAGCTGCGGGGGCTTGCAACCGTGAGGTAATCCGCTGAGGACAGCGGACACCACAGCACTGGGACGTTGGAGAAGCAAAATTCGTGTCGATTCGTGTTTACCTGTCGCGCCGTAGCATTGTGCGAAGGCGGATTCGTGGTTAGGTTTTTGGCAATGAGAGAATTTCTCGAGTTCGTCATTCGGCAATTGATCGAATTTCCTGACGACATGGTGCTCACGGAAATTCCGGGCGCCAGAACAACCATTTTCAAGCTTCAGCTTCGACAAAGCGACGTGGGTCGTGTGATCGGTCGCAGCGGGCAAACCATTCTGGCTATTCGCGCGTTGCTCGCCAGCTCCGC
>QHOW01000137.1 GCA_003219435.1 Verrucomicrobiota bacterium
AGGTTGCAAGGAATTCTTTAGCAATTATGTCAGCGAACCCTTTCCGCCCTAATTTCCTAATGACGTTTTTTCTTCCAGCGCGCGCTCGCAGCAACCCGCGCGATCTCTGACCGCTGAGCACCGGTGAGAGCTTTGGCTCTAGCCTTTCCGCCTTTGAATCCCCCAGCCCGTCCCTTTTGTGTGGTGCGCGCTTTATCACCGCGCGTTGCTTTCTCAACCACAGAAAGCGCGAGTTGCGCAAAATCTTTTTTGGCCACGCATTCACTTTATCCCGCTGGCAATAATTTTGCGAAATAAAATTTCAATTGCGCCGAATCCTAGTGAGCATGAAAATTAAAGTATGACGCGAGATGATCTGAAATCCTGCTCTGGTTACACAGTGCAAATCATATTGGATGGCAAAAAAGAATTGGCCGACCTCAACGCAGAAGATCCGACAAAGGCATTCCTGACTTGCCCAAAGCTAGGTGTGTGGACAGATGTGCGCCCATATTTGTTGTCAGATGAGGACGTATCGGGTTTGTCGCCCAACGGCCCGCACAATCTGTTTTCGCGAATTACGCTCACTTCGCCACCGTTAGATTCAAACTGAGGCAATACCAATCGTAAGGTATTGGGTCCGATTGCCGTTTGGAGATAATTACAAATCGAAGTTGGTCGGATTCTTTACGAAAATGGCGCACAGCCCCAGTTTATAAAAGCTCAGATGGAATCCGTATTCCTCGCAAATTGTGCAATCTTCTCCTCTCGATCGAAATCCAAGTGTGCTGGTGCCGCTTGGACGGAAACCAGGGTTCGCAGCGGACTTTCCTCCCCGGACGCCAAATCGTTACGTGCTAGACCGGCGCCGACGCTTACAGATTGCTCCCGCTCCACTTCAATTTGTGCCGGACCACGCTGAAGAATGAGGCATCGGGCAACGAGGCCAGCGGCAGCATTTTTTTCGCCTTGCGAATGGTGACGATCGATCCGCGCTCGACGTGTATCGGCTTGCGGCCATCCAGCGTTAGAAAGACCGGGTAATCAGGATCGCTCGCTTCGATTTCAATTGTCGATCCGTTTGCGACGATAATCGATCGGTTCGTCAGAACATGCGGACAGATCGGCGTAATCACGAAAACACCAGACTCTGGATCGAGAATTGGTCCACCGGCCGAAAGCGAATACGCAGTGGAACCGGTGGGGGTCGCAACAATTAGACCATCGGCATTGAATTCGGTGAGCGGTTCGCCGTTGACCAGCGTGCGCAGCATCACCAGGCGGGAAAGTTCGCCCCGGCTCAACACAGCGTCGTTCAGCGCGATCATTTTGGCGGTTTGCTTTTCGCCGAGCTTTACCCGCGCCTCGAGTAGCGCCCGTTGACTAAAATTAATCCGATCTTTCGCGATGGATTCTACTGCCTCGCGATAGGTCGAAGAGCTCGCACAGGTCAGGAAACCGAGAGCGCCCACGTTGATGCCAAAGATTGGCTTGATGACCTCGCCAAGTTGCCCAACCACATGCAGAATCGTTCCGTCGCCTCCGGCAACCACCAGAAGATCGGCCGCGGCCCCCAATTCCGGCATCGAATGGCCCGATTTCTTTCCAGCAATGCCGGCCGTTTCTTTTTCGAGCAAAACCGAAATCGAAAAACGACGGAATTCCCGAGCGATGGCGTTGACCAGATCCCCAACGCCTGGCTTACCTGTGTGCGCGATTAACCCAATCGTTTTTGGAGGCATGCGAAGAATTCCTGATTTCCGTCTGCACCTTTAATACGAGACGGAACGATTCCGGTGACCACATGACCGAGACTGGTCACAAATGCAACGATCTTGTCTTGCGCTTTTTGCTGCAACTCCGGATCGCGGACGACTCCGCCCCTCCCAACATCCGCGCGTTGCAATTCGAATTGCGGTTTGATCAGCGCGAGAATCACGCCACGCGGAGTTATCAAGTCGAACGCGTTCGGCAAGATTAGAGTCAGCGAAATGAAGGAGACGTCGATCACGCAAACATCAACAAGTTCCGGAATATGCTCGCGAGAGAGAAATCGCGCATTCAATTTTTCGAGAACGACAACACGCGGATCGTTCCGAATTCTCCAATCCAATTGGCCATGGCCAACGTCGACAGCGTAAACCTTTGCGGCGCCGCGCTGTAGCAGGTAGTCGGTAAAACCGCCTATGGACGCGCCGATATCTAGCGCAACCTTTCCATGGACATCGATTCCGAAGTGATCGAGAGCGCCTTCCAACTTCAACGCGCCCCGCCCGACATATCTCCGCGTCGGCTTTACTGCGATCGCCGCGTCCGCCTCGAGGAGCTGAGATGGTTTTGCGGCAGTTTGCGTCCCGATTTTGATTTCGCCGGCCATTACCGCGCGTTGCGCTTGCTCACGGCTTCCAAACAACCCCTTCGAGACCAGAAGCTGATCAAGGCGCAATTTTTTCGACATGGATATTGCGACTTTTATTCCGCGCGCCCGGCCCGCCTTGGACGGGCTCCGCCGTGGCGAGTGGTCGGTTCCTACCAGACGTGCGATCCCAAACGATAGTAATCGACGCACGGAGCGCTCTTACCGCTTGCGTCAATTGATCGATGGTTATACACAGCGGCGGCATTAACACGACAACATTCCTGATCGGCCTGGTCAGGAGTCCGTGCTGTCGAGCTTCGATACAGACTTCTGCGGCAAACCCTGGTTCGCCCTCATCCAGCTCAATTCCCGCAATAAACCCGCACTGCCGGACTTCAACGACGCCCGGAAGTTGCCTCAGACCAGCGAGGCCATCCGCCAGATGCTGGATTTTTGGCTGTAGAGCTTCCAAGACCCTTTCGGTTTCAAAAACCTCGAGGCTCGCCTTGGCTGCCGCGCAGCCAAGCGCGTTTCCGGTGTAGCTGTGTCCATAAGCAAGCGCTTTACCGTCGGAAACGGGACCGTCGAAAGATGAGAATATTTTTTCTGATACTAAAGTAATAGCAATCGGAAGATAGCCTCCGCTCAAGCCTTTAGCCAGAACAACCATGTCTGGAATTACGGCTTCGTGTTCGATCGCAAACATCCGGCCGGTTCGTCCAAAGCCTGTCATGACCTCGTCCGCGATCAAGAGCGTGTCAGTGCGGTCGCACCATTCTCTGACCGCCCGGAGGGTGCCCGTTGGCCAAAGGCGCATTCCGGCAGCGCCTTGAATGAGCGGCTCGATCACGACCGCGGCAATCTTGGCTGCATCGGTTGGTGAAAGCCGCTCCAGCGCCGTCACGTTTGGGACCTGAATTGCCGGAAAATTCCAGTGTGACCGTCCAAATTGGAACATGGCGGTCGCGCCCAGGCTGGCCGCGCCTGCCGTATCGCCATGATAACCGCTCTCGAAGGCAATAAACTGATGTTTTCTCGAGCGCCGCAGCCGCCAATACTGATCTGCGATTCTTAATGCGACCTCGATTCCGGTCGAACCGTCGTCTGAGAAAAAGACGCGGCTCAACGAGTCCTTCGGGAAAAGCTCGACAATCGCGCGTGCAAGCTCGATCGCGGCCGGGTTGGTGAACCCAAGAAAGGAGGTGTGCGCCACCCGGTCGAGCTGCCGGCGGATTGCCGCATTGATGTGCGGATGATTGTGGCCGTGAATGTTCGTCCAAATCGACGAATTGCCATCGATGTATTCGCGGCCCTGGCTGTCGCGCAGGATGGCACCGTTGCCCTCGACCAAAACCAGCGGCTCATGCACCGAAGCACACCATTCAGGCATATCAGTGAACGGATGCCAGACGAACCGTTTGTCCCCCTCGATCAACGCCTCGGTGTTCCACTCCATCATCGTACGTCAATCCCGGATTAGTTTTTCAATACACAAAACCGCGCCGTAGCTTCAGCGAAGGCGGGTCCCAATCGATCAATGGGTCTGTGTTCCGCTCAGTCATGAACGCCTTGCTCCTCGATAAGTTTGTTAACCGAGACAACGTCTTCGATCGATGCGCGCCGGCGTCGATATTTGCGGGTAACAATTTCTTTCAAGCTTAATAGATCCTCAAAAGGTGGAGAATCGTAATAGATCCATTCCGTTTCACCGGCAATTTTCGATTGGAACCGCCACATCCCGCCGAATTTCGTTGCGCGCACTTCGCGCTTTTTCCCATGTCGATCTTTCTCCGTCCATATGTGTTGACTCGGCATCGCGGTAAAACCTTACATTAGCAGGCTTGAAAGACGCAGCTAGACTGGCGGCTTATTTTGCCGCGACCATCCTCACGGCAGCCGTTGTTGCTCCCATTCTTTATTGGGCAGCGCAGTGGTTCGTGGCGCACGGCTTGTTTTCCTTCCTCGCAAGATACGATTTTGAAACGTTCTTTCATCGGGCGCTTCTGATCGCTGCTGCGGCTTTGCTCTGGCTGTTTCTTCGCGTCACCAACGTGCGGAGCATGGCTGATTTGCGCCTTGCGCGTAACCCCAGCTGGGGCCGCGATGTCTTCGCGGGCATTCTTCTCTCGGCAATTCCCCTGCTCTGCTGTGGCGCATTGCTCATTGCGTTCGATGTTTACTCATTTCGGCACAGCTTTGCCTGGGCGCGATTTGGCAAGATGATCGCGGCCACGGTAACGGTTCCGTTCATTGAAGAAACATTCTTTCGCGGGATCATCCTGGGCGTTTTGCTAAAAACTGGCCGCCAGTACATTTCGATCTTTGCGGCGTCCGCGATTTTTTCCGTTATTCATTTTCTAAAGGCCCCGGAGCGGACATCCACGATCGTAACATGGACCTCGGGCTTGAATTCCATCGCTCATTCGTTTGAACAGTTTGGCGATGCGACAATGCTGATCTCTGCGTTCGCGACGTTATTTCTTATTGGTTGGATCCTGGCTGATGCTCGCGTGCGCACCCGCTCATTATGGTTGCCCATTGGGCTGCATGCCGGCTGGATATTTGGCAACGGCGCTTTTAGCCGGGTGGCGCGCCAAGAAATGCTTGTTCTCCCTTGGCTGGGAAAGAATCTGCTCGTGGGAATTGTCCCGCTCGGCGTAGCCTGTTTGACGTGGGTGTTGATGCGAATCTGGTTGAAATATGATCGCGCTTCCAAAGCTTGATCGGTTGGGGGCGATCGCATCGCTTCTCTATCCACCGGTCTGCGAGATCTGTAGAGCAAATGTTCGAGCCGGCGAGTATCTCTGTGATGAGTGCGAAGCAAAGGTCGTCCGCATTGTAGCGCCGTTTTGCCAGAAATGCTCCGAACCGTTCGAAGGCGCGATTACCGGTGAATTCACCTGCGCCAATTGCGCCCATCGCACCATTCACTTCGACGCGGCCGTTGCCGCATACCGCAGTCGCGGGATTGTTCGCCAGATCATTCACGACTTTAAGTACGGTCACCAGATTTATCTGCGTCAGCCCGTGGCGCGCTGGCTCCGCGCTGCGTTGGACGACGCACGGCTGCGTAGTTGCCGGTTCGACATGATCGTCCCGGTGCCCTTGCATCCCACCCGACAACGAGAGCGCGGATTTAACCAGGCCAGCCTCCTTGCGGAGTTGTTAAGCGCGCAGGTGTCGATTCAATCCAAACCGGCACTCGAGCGTATCCGATACACCACTACACAGACCGCGCTGGATCGCGCCGAGCGCATGGAAAATTTGCATAATGCGTTTCGTTTACGAAAAAACATGGACGTGCGAGGTTTACGCGTGTTGTTGATCGACGACGTCCTGACAACTGGCTCCACGCTCAGCGAGTGCGCACGTATTTTGAAACGCGCGGGCGTCATTTCTGTTTATGCGGCCACGGCCGCACGCGCATAATTCCCATGGCCATTTTCAAGAAACCAGCAATCAAGGCCCAAAATCGTAAGAAGCGCGACATCCCGCACGGTCTTTTCCAGAAATGTCCCGGCTGCTCGGAGGTGGTGCCGGAAATTGAGCTCGCACAAAACCAGCGCGTCTGTCCGCGCTGCGATTATCATTTTGCGCAATCGGCCAGGGAGCGAATCGAGAATCTGCTCGACCCGGACACTTTTGTAGAAATGGATGCCGACCTGAAGTCCGTAGATATTTTGCGCTTCCAAGGAATGGCCAGCTACAAAGATCGCCTCAAAAAATATCAGGAAAGCACCGGTCTCCTTGATGCTGTGATCAGCGGATACGGAATTTTAGACGGCTACAAGGTCGCAATCGCGGTGATGGATTTCGGTTTTCTCGCCGCCACGATGGGCTCAGTCGTCGGCGAAAGAATTACCCGCACGATTGAATATGGAACCACAGAAGGCTGCGCGGTCATTATCGTTGCCGCTTCAGGCGGCGCTCGTTTGTACGAAGGAATGTTGAGCTTGATGCAAATGGCTAAAACAAGCGGCGCACTCGCGCGTCATACAGAACAGCGGCTTCCGTACATTTCTGTCCTGACAAATCCGACGACCGCCGGCGTCATGGCCAGCTTCGCTTCGTTAGGCGACGTTATTATCGCTGAGCCGAAGAGCATGATCGGTTTCGCTGGGCCCCGCGTGATTAAAGAAACAACGCATCAGGATTTGCCGGAAAGATTTCAGACCGCCGAGTTCCTTCAGGAACACGGTTTGATCGACATGATCGTTCACCGGAAAAAAATGCGCGAGCAGCTCGGCCAATTGCTCAGTTACTTCGCCGTCGCGGCGTGAACATGGTCCCCCGCAAGCTTTCGGAGAAGTGCCGAGATCTCTCTTGACGTATAAACAAGCGCTCGCCTGGCTCTACAGCCTGCAACGCTTTGGGATCAAGCTTGGATTGGAAAATATCCAGCGCCTGCTCAAGGAGCTCCACATCGATCTGGGGAGCGCACGCGCCTCGCGTGCCGTTTCCGGCACCTCGCCGGAGACTTCTGCTTCGGCCAAAGTCATCCACGTCGCCGGCACAAATGGTAAAGGCTCCGTTTGCGCCATGATCGATTCGATCTGCCGCGCGCAAGGATATCGCACCGGTCTGTTCACCTCCCCTCACCTCATCACGTTCCGCGAACGCATTCGCTTGAACGGCGAAATGGTTACCCAGGAAGCAGTTGCCAGCGGCCTGACAGCAATTCGCGATCTCGTCGCTGATTGGGACCCGCATCCGACTTTTTTTGAAGTCGCGACTGCGCTCGCGCTGAACCATTTTGTCGAAGCGAAGGTCGACATTGTCATCTTGGAAACCGGCCTGGGCGGCCGGCTCGATGCCACCAACGCGATTCGATCAGATGTCTCTGTCATCACGCCGGTCGATTTCGATCATCAACAATGGCTCGGACAGTCGCTTCGAGAAATCGCAGCTGAAAAAGCTGGAATTATCAAGCCACGCGTTCCTGTTATTTCCGCTGTGCGGCGCCGGGAAGCGGCCGAAGTGATCCGAAAGCGAGCTGCCGAATGCGAAGCACCAATCGAATATGTGACGGCGCCTTATGACGAGACACCGATCGCTCTCGCGGGGTCGCATCAAAAGCAAAATGCGGCTCTCGCAATCGCTGCTCTAGATGCCGCCAAGATCGACATCAGCGAATCCGCAATTGTCGATGGACTTGCCAACGTCGAATGGCCTGCGCGTTTCCAACGTTGGGACGAACGAACGATCATCGATGGCGCCCATAATCCTGCAGCCGCAAAGGTGCTAACCGATACCTGGCGTGAATTCTTTAGCGATCAGCGAGCGACGCTGATCCTTGCCGTGCTTTCAGATAAAGATTTGCGCGGCATTTGTGAAGCTCTCGCACCAATCAGCGATTACGTCTTGTTGCCAAAAATTTGCAGCGAGCGGGCAGCTGTCCCAGAAAAGTTAGCGAAAGTTTTGGCTGGCACTGCTCCATCACTCCCCTACTCCATTATTCCATCGATCGCCGACGCCCTCAATCAGGCGCGTAAGCGACCGCAGCCCATTCTTCTAACCGGCTCGCTCCATTTCGCGGGCGAAGCGCTCGCGCATTTGCGCAGCAAACCCGCCGCATTCGAAGAATGCGCGCAGTGACGTAACGCAGGCATCTTGCCCGTAGATAAAGAAAACAGCCTGGAAGGCTGTGTTACGCATTCAGCTCAATTCTCGGAAACAACGGCACTGGTTTGCCGACGACATGTCCGTCCGGTAACTTCCCCCACTCTGCATCGGCAAGAGAGAAGCGCTCTTCTTTGCCGCTCAACTCCATCTTCCAATTCAGTTGATCGAAAATTCCATGCGCTGCTTTCGGCAACACCGGCGAAATCAAAATGGCGATAATGCGAAGTGATTCGGCGAGGGCATAAAGGACCGCATCCAGCGTGCACCGTGATTCGTCACTCATATCCTTTGCCAGCTTCCAAGGCGAACTCACTTCGACAAGCGAATTTCCACAGACAGCGATTTCAATCGCGTTCTGAAGCGCGTAATTTGCTGCAAACAAATCGAAATTGTCTCGATATAAAATAACTTGTCTTCCCGCGACGGATGCCTGGTTGGCAACTCCGTTCATCTCGACACTCTCGGCCTCGAGTCCCTGCTCGTGTATTGCAACACTTTTTCGAAAATCGATGCTCGGCGTTAATCTGCCCTCGCGGTACTTCTGAATCATGTTGAGCGTACGGTTCAGTAAATTCCCAAAGCTATTAGCAAGATAAATATCGTGGTGCATCACCAACCGATCTTCAGCGAACTCGGAATCGCGCCCGATCGTGATGTCATTCATTAAATACAAACGCAGCGCTTCGGCGCCGTATTTATCTGTGAACACAAACGGATCGATAATGTTTCCCGCGCTCTTGCTCATTTTTGCGCCGCCGAGATTCCACCAGCCGTGAACGAGCAATTGCGGCATTTGATCATCGGGAAATCCGATCGCGTGCAGCATAATGAGCCAGTAAATGCCATGCGCCGGGATCAGGATGTCTTTCCCGATAATTTGCAAAGCGGGCCATTTGTCCAAGAAGTTTGATGGTTGATGTTTGATGTTTGATTGGCATGGATCGTAGCCGGCAAAGCTGATGTAGTTCGTTAGCGCATCGAACCAGACATAGGTGACGAAATCTTTGTCGAACGGCAGCTCGATCCCCCAATCGAGCCGCGACTTCGGCCGCGAGATGCAGAGGTCGCCGCTGAGTTTTTCCACGGCATTGCGCAATTCTTTCTGACGAAAATCAGGAATGACTGCGTCGTTGCGACTATCGAGATACCGAAGCAGCCACTCTTTGTGCTGGCTTAGTTTGAAATAGTAGTTTTCTTCCTCGCGAAACTCGACCTCGCCCCACTCGGGACCGAATTCGCCGTTCGGTCCGCGCTCCTTGTCAGTGAGGAATTGTTCCTGACGGACTGAGTAGTAACCGGCTCGTTTGTC
>QHOW01000315.1 GCA_003219435.1 Verrucomicrobiota bacterium
CGAAATTTGTTCCATACGCTCTCAGGAACAAGTCAACGTGCCAGGTGCCGGTAGCGGGTGTGTACGTGACGAGACCGACGGCACTCAATGGGACGGATTGTTTATCATTGGTGCCCCCCGCGCCGTAGTCCCAGCCTTCGCCGTGCCAAACGTAGTTTCCCGACACGTCGTTGATGCTATAATCGGCCCGGGCGCTAGTCGAAAAGGCTGGCGCAAGGCCGATAATGGAAGTCGCTAACACGAGTAGCAGAGCGACTCGCATGCGGTTTTTGGTAATGTTTGAATTTCTCAGTTTGTTTTTCATGATTCTACTTTCTGGTTGAGGTGATTTTGTCTTTCACTAATTGTTGTTGAGGTGATCTCTTTCTTTTTGGTTTCGTAGTTTGCCTTCCATTGCTATAAACGAAAAAGATCGCTCAAAGTGATCATCTGAATTGAGATTTTTTCGGAGATGTCTTAAATAGCCTGCTCGCGAAGACCTTCGGAGTTCGGACGCGACCCCCATTAGCCCCCTCGACTCACCCTCGAAGATGAGGCACCTGCGGAGCCCAGTTCCCGCCTCCGGCTTATGAGCCGGGGGCGTACTCTAGTAAGCGATTAAAACGTCGGCTCTTCCACCCTCCGACATCGAGGGCAGTGGTCCGGCCTGCGATGACTGCCTCTGCGGGGTCACGCCCGGCGTCGACTGGTCCGCTGCACTGCGGACGACGCGGGCGATGATTCCATGCGCAATGCCGCTGGTATCCACGTAACGGCCAGAGATCTGTCCCTGCACATTAATCCCGTTAAGGGAAGTGTTCGGTGGAATAAAGAGCAAGCCATGGGTTAATCCGCCGCTGTCGCTGTATCTGCCTACCATCCAGTTGCTGTCATTGTTTCCAAAGATGATCGTCCCGGTCGATCCCGCGGGATCGATCGGAGCATAGATCGCCCCATCGCTATCCCGGTAATAGCCGTGGAGGACGGATGAGCCGTCGACAAAAAAGCCGCACACCTGGTTCGAAGAGTTAATCTGCTCGGCAATACTATTGGCCGCGTGTGGTACCGTGAACTCGGTAATGATTCCGCCAAGGCTGAAAAATGCCAACTGCCTGTCGCTGGGAAGAAGATCCGATCCGCAAAAGTCGCCGGCGTTGTTTACTCCCGTGATGAACGTCAAAATCGAGCCGGGAACATCGAAGTTATGGAACCTGCCGCCCATCAGGAAATACCCGTGTAAAAGGCCCGTCTCATTGAGGTAATCACCACACACCAGTCGTGAATTATTGATGCCGAAGCCTTCCGTGCGGCCACCTGTATCGTTGGGATCGACGATGGGGGCACTGAAGTTCCCGTTTCTGAACCGGATAAATCCGCGCTCCACCAGGCTTGAATCGATGTAGCTGCCGACGATATCGCCCGAGTCGCTGATTCTCTGTGGTAGGGTCGAGTTTCCGCTGCCCGGGTAATCGAAAGTGGTGATTAACTGAACACCGAATCCCGCGGGCGTTTCTGCGAATGCTCCCAGCACCGGAAGCGCGAGGAGGGCTATCAAACAACAGACAATGCTATTTTTTGTTTTCATGATTCTGTGAAGTTGTGATTTTTTTGTTTTCTTTTGGTTTCGTACTTCCATTGCTATAAACGAAAAAGATCGATCAAAGTGATCATCTGAATTGAGGTTTTTCGGAGACACTTTTGAGACACGAATTTCACCAATTCACACCAACTGATGAGGTTCATGAGAAGATGCTTCCGCGCGCAAAGACTCTTTTGGGCGCGCTGGTCGTTGAATCCCGCTGGTGCCGAGAAGTTGCTGGGAAAAAATTTCCCCGACGTGCCGCGCAGTCCAGCGTCGTGCTGGTCCTGCGAAATTCGTGAGAATTCGTGCAATTCGTGTCTATCTTTCGGAGACGCTTCTGCGTGCAGAAACTTTTCGGGGTGATAGGGTATGAAAGAGGTTATGGATACGCCTTCGGTTTCCCCGCAGAGAGTGACCCAGTTCCTGCAGCAATGGAGTGGTGGAGACGATGCCGCGCTCGCAGAGTTAACCCCGCTAGTCTATGAAGAACTCCGGCGCCTCGCTCATCATTACATGGAGGGGCAGCGTCCCGACCACACACTGCAAACCACGGCGTTGGTCAACGAAGCGTATCTGCGTCTGGCCGACCAAACCAATCCAAACTGGCAGAGCCGGGCGCACCAAATTCTGGTCAGTTACGCGAGGAGCAACCGGGCGCAAAAACGCGGTGGCGGCGCGGTCAGGGTGGACTTGGACGAAGCGGCGCTCGTCTCACCGCAGGAGTCAAAGGAAATTGTCGATCTGCACGAAGCGCTGGAACAACTGTCGGTGCTCGACTCCAGAAAAGCTCAAGTAGTCGAGCTAAAATATTTTGGCGGGCTCAACTATGACGAGATGGCAGAAGTGCTCAAGATTTCACCTGTGACGGTGAGACGCGACTGGAGATTTGCCAGGGCATGGCTGTACACGGAATTGCATAATGCAGGCTGACAGAAATGGCGAAGGAAAAGCTCGAAATTCGAATATCGAAACTCGAAACAAATCCAAATGGTCGAAATTCAAAGTCCCAAAGTGCGCAATAATGGGTTTTGGCCATTTAGGTTTTGGATTTCATGCTTGTTTCGGATTTCGCATTTCGGATTTCGAAATTTAACTCGTCGTGTATGACGCCGGCCCGGTTCCAAACGATTGAAGAAATCTTTCTTGCAGCGGTGGATCAAGAGCCGGACCAGGTTAGCGCGTTCCTCGACACGGCCTGCGGCAGCGACGCGCTTCTGCGGCGTGAAGTTGAAGCGCTACTCGCTTCAGATCAAAGAGCAGGCCGGTTTATAGAAAAGTCAGCTGTCGGTCTCGCGACGAAGGTTATTCGGAATCAGGAAGCTGAGTCGCTCATCGGCCAGACGATTGGCCACTACAAAATTTCTGAATCGATCGGCACCGGCGGGATGGGTGACGTCTATCTGGCCACCGACATTACAGCGGGCCGCAAGGCCGCGCTCAAACTCCTGCCCGAGCGCTTTACCGGCGACGCCGAGCGCCTGAAGCGGTTTCAACAGGAAGCGCACGCAGTCGTTGCGCTCAACCATCCAAATATCCTGACGGTTTACGAGATCGGCGAGGATCACTCAACTCATTACATAGCCAGCGAACTGATCGAAGGCGAGACATTGCGTGAACGTCTGATGCGCGGGCGAATGCAGCTGAGTGAAGCTGTTGACATCGCGATCCAAGCGACGAGCGCGCTCACCGCCGCCCACGAAGCCGGCATTGTCCATCGCGACATCAAGCCGGAGAACATCATGCTCCGGCCAGACGGATACGTGAAAGTGCTCGACTTTGGCATTGCAAAGCTTGCGGAATCCGCCTTCGCCGAGGCTATGGCGGACGGGGCAGGATCGATGACACTCGCTGAGACCAATCTGGGGTCGATACTAGGAACCGTTCGTTACATGTCGCCGGAGCAGGCGCGCGGCAGGCACGTGGATAAAACCACTGATATCTGGAGTCTGGGCGTGGTTCTTTACGAAATGGTAACGGGACATGCGCCATTCACCGGTGACGCACCAAAAGAGGTGATGTCTGCGATTCTTGAGACGGAGCCGCCGCCGCTCATGAGTTACATCGCA
>QHOW01000138.1 GCA_003219435.1 Verrucomicrobiota bacterium
TTCGAATATCTTTTCGACTTTCAACGCGCCCAGGAAGCTCACGAGCAACTTGAACGAGCACGAGAGCTGGATCCGCTCTCCATTCAGATCGCCTACTATTACGCAGCCGTGTCGTGGTTTGAGCGCGATTTTGACCGCGCCATAGAGCAGCTTCAGAAAACGATCTCGATGGAGCCTAATAATGCGTTGGCCTACCAGCTTCTGAGCGCGATATTCTATCAAAAGAAGATGCCGGCACAGGCTTTTACAGCCCACGACAAGGCCAACAGCTTGGAAGGCGTATTTAGCGATGCGGAAATGGCCGAGATGAAGAACGCCTATGAAACTGCAGGCCTATCAGCGTATTTCCGAAAGGAAAATGAACTCCGGCAAAAACGCCTGGCAGAGGGGAAGTATCAATCGCCATTGAACATTGCCTTGAACTATGCGTTCGCGGGCGATGACTCAGAAGCGCTGGACTGGCTCGAGCGGGCGGTTGACGAGCACACTCCCTGGTTGCCAGAATTGAAAATCGACCCCATGTGGGATGCCGTTCGCTCCCAACCTCGCTTCGTCGCGCTACTGAAAAAGATCGGCCTGGAAAAATGAAACCGCGCCAGATAAGGCCTAGAGCGATTGAAGAAATGTGTAGCTACCGGCCTGTGGCCGGTCTGCCTCGATTCTGCTTGTTCACAACAGGAGAGACGGCCCATAGGGCCGTGGCTACAGCGACTACCGTTTCTTTAATCCGCTCTGACCCCGGGTTGCTCGGGTAACACCGACAGGCAGGCGCGATCATCGGCTCTGGCGAAATCGGACCGCAATTGTAGGGCATCTGTATCAGACGCCTGCCAAGAGTCCATCCGTGACATCCGCGTAACCCGTCACGCCGGAGCCTTGGCGTAGGCGGATCCGTGGTGTCGGCAAAAAATTCCCAAACTTTCCGCGTAAGCGATCCAAAAATTTTACGCAGTACATCAGTGAAGGCTAGAACGGGCTTCTGAGGATAAGAAGCCAAAGAAGGCCAGAACAACAGAAGGAAATTAAGCTTATGAACAAACCAAAAATCAAACAACAACTGCGCAGAAGTTTCTTTGCGCTCGCAATTGTCGGCGCGTTATTGACGTTGCCGAAAGCTCAAGCCCAACCGATACCGACAAGCGGAAGCACTACTGACTGTGAACACGTCATTAGTGTGCGAACGACCGGTTCAAACACGATTATCACCCTCGAGATTACTGTGTGCTTTCACGGCACCTTCGAGGGAACGTGGGTTGGCACTGAGCGCGATGTATTCCGTGCCGACGGCTTTGGAACGGTCCATGGCAGCGGCGTCTTCAGCGGTACAGTTAATGGACGGTCCGGCACCATGGTCTTCAGTTACCACGTCACCATTTCACGTAACGGTGAGGTGACGCATTGGGTGGTGAATCAAGGGACTGGTGACCTGGCCGGTTTGAGCGGGCAGGGAACGTTTCAAAATGATGTTGAACATGGCCCTGGGTGCCCGGGAAGCGGTTTTGACTGCACCGACTGCCCACCCGCGACAGGTACGTGCGACGACTCGTTTACCCTCGATTACACCGGGCAGATCGACTTCGCTCCATAAGCCGACTAGCTAAGCGCCGCAATCCGCAATCAGCCGTCACGCTTCACAAGCGTGGCGGCTTTTTGCTCGGGACCGCGGTCGCCGGGGTTATTTTTCTATTCCTGCGCCATGCGCAGCGTGCTCGTGCGCGCCATGGCTGTGCAGGGACGGGCGGATGCGCAGGAAAAATTGGAAGGCGTAGACGAGATCGTCGCCGTAGTAACGATCGAGGCGATTAGGGCGGTCGTTGATCGTGAATTGGGTGCCGAGTCCGACATCGAGGCCGTTGCCGTAGGATAAGTCGCGCACGTATCCGATCGTGTAACCGCTCACTGGAAAGATGCGCGATTCATCCGCGGGATCCAGAACGAGCTCGTGACCAGATTTCTCCACGCGCTCCCAGCGCACGTAAATCGTGCCGCGCCCGCGCTGATAATTTGATTCGATCAGAAACGATTGCGTTTTTCCTTCGCCGGTGTCGTTGTTATGGCCCCAGACAAACGTGTTCGACCAATTGCTATCGTGTCCAAGCGGCAGGTTGTAAATGACGGAGGCGGTGGTGCGATGCCGTTTCAGATCAGGCTCGAGCGCCTCCGGGCTCTTGATGTAACCGTGCGAAACCTGCAGCGCCAGGTTTTGTGTAGGGTTCCATGAAATACGCCCACTGAACGAATCAAAGCGCGGCCGGTCGAAATCGTAACGGTCTTCATCCGGCTCGCGGCCAGTGAAAATGCTGCCTTCGATCTTCACGTTGCGCCATTGTGCGCCAAGAGTCGCGCCGCCGAACGTGACGTGGGTCGAATCCTGCCAATGATGCCCGAGTGGCGCGTCCGGATCATCCATTGCCGAAAGCCGGTGCATGAAAGTGGGCGGCCCGAGGGCCGGTTCGCCGGGATAACCAAAATAAAACGCGCTTAGATCGTGATCGAACTTTTGCGAAAAGCTTAGCGAAAGTTCGTCGAACAAATCGTGTGGATGTTGGCGATCATGGAGCGGTTGGTCGTGCCACGATTCGCCAGTTTGAAACAAAAGCGGGTAACCGCGACCGGTTTCCGTGAGCGCATCGAGGCTCATCATCAGGCGCGCACCGAGCTGCGCACTCTGGCCGACCGGGTGGGAGTACATGCCCATGATCCAGTTTGGCGCATCAATTCGGTCATCGCCGCGGCGCGTGCTGACGTTGGTGTAACGCGGGAAAATTGCGCCGTGCAACATCAGCATGTCGTCACCGAACATGAACATCTTGCCATACATCGGCGTGGAATCCGGCAACCAACTTGTGCCCGAGCTTTCCCGGCTCATGGGGTCGGCAATGTCTATCGAGGATTGCATCTGCATTTCATGGGACGGATGCGACGGATGGGACAAATGTGACAAATCGGACTTCGTTTCGGATTTGCTCGATATTCGATGTTGGCTGCCTGCCGCGCCGACCGACGGCAGGTTCGACGCTGACGGTTTCTTCTCCTCCCTCGGCACAAGTTTCATCCCGCATTTCGGACAATTGCCCGGATGATCCATCACGACTTCCGGATGCATCGGGCAGGTATATTGTTTCTTCTCCTGCGTCTGCTCGCCTACCGCGCCGTGGCGAAGTGAAGGCGGGTGCTCGTGCTGGCGATGCGAGCGATTTGGGTCAATCGCCCCTACCTGCGCGATTGCACGCGCGGCGAATAAAATTGCGCAGCTCAAAGTCAGAATTTGTTTTTGCATGTCGATCTTGGGAATTGGTTTGTAGGGCAGGCGCTTCGCCTGCCAAACAGGGGAGAATGGGTAACCGGAGCGGTTGCCCCACAGTTGAGACGCAAAATCTCGCGTCTAAACGCGCGCCGGCGGAGCGTGAGCGAGAAGGCTCCGCTGCAAAATCAATTCAGCGAATGTCCGCGCTTCGGGCGGCCCTGTATCGAGGAACAACGGCGCCGGCGTGGTATGCGAATGTGCAACGAGCGTGAATTCATCGACACGAAGATCGACGCCGGAAAATTTTGCGTCGTCGCGCGCCCAGCTTTTCGTTACCACAGGAACAACTGCGCGTAAGATCTTGCAGTATTGGGTCCCGGATGGCGGCGGCTGAGGCTTTACCGGTTTGGAATGAAACGGGCAAGCGCTTTGCGCTACGGCGCGTCAGATGGATTATACGCACGAAACGGCGTTGCTTACGTCGATATTAAACCGGGAAAAACTGGCGAATGAATTGTTGGGCGCTGTGGCGCAGGGAGGGACCGCCGGAAAAATTGGTCGAGAAAGTTTCTCTTAAACACGCCGCCGGTAATCCGAAGTAGTCGCGCGACTGACCGACACTCGAACGCGCAGCAGCCACAAGTTGCCGAAGGGGCCGGGGGCTCACCATCGACAGAAACAAAACGCTGAAATCTGAAATGCTGAGACGCTCAAATCACCAAGCAGGAAACTGAGATCGGAAAGCTAAAACGCGAAGATTGCCGGTTGGGAAGGAAAACCGATTACGGGCAACACGCGCGCTCACTTGGGCCCTGCGAGCTTTACCGTCTATCCGCCAGCTTTCCAGCGCTACGTATTGGCGCCGCTCCCTCGCCCTTTCGGGTTGCCGATCTATGTCGCGGTTTGGTTCGCTTACGCCCGCAAGCTCACCCGTTCGGGTCACGCCATCTATGTCGCACCGCTTCCGGCTGGCTCCATTCCCAACTCGCTCCATTTCCCCGATCCATCCCGGCCGCATATGATCGCTATCTTGTTGTTTCCAGCCACGGCGAGGATCTGGCGGCGCGCTCGTTATTCCCGAACTCGAAATCGATGCTGTTCAAGAATCTTGCTGCAGATAACCTCACACGGTATGAACTACAACATCGCAACAATCCTCGCCGTCATCGCGATCCTCTTCGTCCTGCTCACTTACGTCACCGGTGCGCCGCTCGTGCCGGTCGCAGTCATCCTGCTCGGGCTGGCGATTATTTTCAGGGGAAACGCATCCCGCCGGGTTTAGTTCGACTCCGCTGGCCGCACAGATTAAAAATCTGTGTTCCTAATATTCACGGCATTCGCTGAACTTGTCCGCCGTAGTCAGCGAAGGCGGATGGGTGGTTTCGGCGGAGCAGCGCTGGATAATCCGTGGTTCCCCAAGTCTATCGAACCGGAGCCGCTCGCCACGGCGAGTAAACTCTGACGTTACTTTTTCTCCAAAAGCGACAGGAACGCTTCGTAACCTTCGGATTTCATTACTTCGATTGGAATGAAATGGAAGGCGGCCGAGTTAACGGCATAACTTTGTCCGGTGGGCGACTTCGGGTCGGAAAAAAGATGGCCAAGGTGGGCGTTACTTCGTTTGGCGCGAATCTCAATGCGCTTCATATCATTCGAAGTATCCGGCTTTTCGATCACGAGATCTTTTGAAATCGGTTTGCTAAACGTGGGCATGCCGATCTGCCCGTCGAATTTGTCGAGCGAAGTGAAAAGTGGTTCGCCGGTAATGACATCGACGTAGATGCCGGTGCGATCGCTGTTCCAGAAATCATTTTGGAAAGGCGTTTGGGTGCCGCCTTCCCGCACGACGAAATATTCCTCGGCCTTTAATCGGCGTTTCAAGACGGCGTCGCTCGGGATGGGCCGGTTCGGATCGAAACCTGTAGTCTCCTTTTTCTCCTTCTGCTCGAGAAAGAAGATGTACACCCCACCGGCGATGAGCACGACCGCGATGATGACACCGATGTACATGCTGAGGCTCGATTTTTCCTCGCTGGTGATTCGGCCCCCGTACATTAGATCGTGATCACGTTATTGAAGCAGAGATCGGCCACGTCCGTCACTTATTTTTTTCAACAGAAGGAGGACTGATTGCGCCCTCTCGGCGATTAGGATCGTCAGATCAATTGGAAGCGTATGCACGGATGGAATAAAGTGCGGCATTCATTGTTACCGCACATGACAGAATGGAACGCTGCCGAGTACTCTCGCCGCTCATCGCTGCAGGAAGCGATGGCTCAGGAAGTACTCGCTCTGCTCGATCTTAAGGGCTCGGAGCGAATCCTCGATGTCGGATGCGGCGATGGAAAGATCACCGCGGAAATCGCCTCTCGCGCCCCGCAAGGTTCGGTAGTCGGGGTCGATCCGTCACATGACATGATCAGCTTCGCTCAGAGCCGCTTCGGTCCGGCAACACGTTCCAATCTTCGATTTGAGGTGGCGGACGCTCGTTGCCTGCCCTTCCAACGCGAGTTTGATCTGGTGGTTTCTTTTAATGCGCTGCACTGGGTTCCCGAGCAGGATGCGGCTCTTGGTTCCATCCACTCCGCCTTGATTTCCGGTGGGAGGGCGCAGCTTCGGCTTGTCGCGAGAGGTGCGCGCAAGAGTTTGGAAAATGTCGCCGAAGAGATACGTCGAACGTCGAAATGGAGCGATTACTTCCGGGATTTTCACGATCCTTATCTGCACCTGACATCAGACGAATACGCAGCTATGGCAGAGCGGAATGGCTTCCGGGTGCTGGGTGTTAATACCCGGGATCATGCGTGGGATTTTGGGTCACATGCCGCTTTTTCCGCTTTCACTGCGGTAGGCTGCGTCGAATGGACGCGCCGTTTGCCAGAAGCCGAACGGCCGGAGTTCATCAACGATGTTCTGGATCGCTACCGAGCAGTAGCCGCCGATGGCAGCGGGGAAGAAAATACTTTCAAGTTTTATCAAATGGATATCAGCTTGCTCGCAATCTGATCCGTTCTGGGGAGCACACAGCTGCCAGCCTGTCCTTTTCGGCAGCCTGCCGAAAAGCTCTTCGAACATTCGGCACACGGAATTCTGGCAACGCGTGGGAGTCGTCGGCAAGCTGCCAACGACAACACGCTGGCAGCCTGTGCTCCCCAGATGGGTTGCGTCCTAAATAGCAGACTGGCCACAGTTGCGCGCTTGCGCGATTGGCGGCCAACGTTTTCGACCGGTGTTCGAGTCTGAACATAAGCAGTCGCCGTCATAGTCAAAAGGACCAAAACGTGTAAATGGCCGCGGGATAAAGCAGCGGGGGAAGAAACAGATTAAGACCAGTTCCGGTTCGAGATGAATCGCAGGAAGGCCGGGGACCAGGGCGAGGACCACACCACCGAATGGTCAGCAGAATGGGATATAGGATTCGGATTTTCCGGGCAACGATCGCCAGCAGAGCGATTGCAACGAGACAAAGAATTAATTCGGTTTTGTCTACAATGGTTCCGATTGCGTCCGAGCCTTGCCGGAATTAAATCAGGCGTTCAGTCATGGCCAGACAATTCAAACCGGTGCGTTTTTTTGTGTTGATGGGAGCGGCCGCGTTCATCGTGTGTGGCGTGACGGCGTTCTACACTCATCGCGCGGCTCACGGCAGAACGGCGGCTGAGCGGGCGGCTTATATAATCGGCGAGAAAGTTGGAGGGCAGGCGCCGGCGGGGGCAGAGTTGCCCACGGCCGCTGGCTTGAACATGATGGCTCAAAATTATTTCAAGCGGCAGGGATCCGGCGAACAGCAAAGTTGGGACCTAGCCTTCGAGAACGGCTACACGGGCGGGTTCAGGAAGACGCATCACCGGCAGTGACCCGCTCAATGGAACTTTGTTGGCCACCCATTAGCACGGACTGGCACGGATACGACTGGGCTACTGAAGCCTCGTATCTGTGTCCATCTGTGGCTAGAGATGTCAGCTGGCTGCCATGAACCCGCCACCTTTACCCGTTCAGAAACGTTTTTCCTGGATTCTCTATTGGATCGTTTTCGTCCTCATCGTCCTCGTCGCGTTTGCGCCGGTGGGGTCTGTGGTAGCGTGTGGTTTAATCGCTAACGCAAACGGCTGCCGCGTCGATGAAGGCTCGGTGCATCCGTGCGTGATCAATGGAAAAGATTACGGCCAGCTGCTTTATACTCTGGGCGTGATGGGGTGGCTCATGCTCGTCACGCTGCCAGCCGGAGCATTCGCGTTCGTTCTTTGGCTGATCGTTCTTATTCTGCATAGAGCAAATTGGCGAAAACGCGCCGCAACTAATCTCCAGTAGCGGACCGAAAGTTCGCGACCCGCGAAAGCTTTCGGGGCCGCCAACGCGTGAGGGCGCCGGCACACAGGCGGGCAGGCAGTGCGCTCCCCAGATGAAGATCTCCGAGATCGCGAATGGTTTGAAACGCGAAGCTCGACAAGAATAGCGCAAGCAGATTCAATCGCTGTTCAGGGTCATGAATCAAGCGTATAAGAATTGTCAGAGTTGCGGGATGCCGTTGAAGCGGGATGAAAAGGGCGGTGGCACTAACGCTGACGGAACGCGGAGCACGATGTATTGCAGTCATTGTTATCAGAACGGGCAATTTGTTCTGCCGGACATTTCCGTAAATGAGATGCAGGCGCGGGTGCGGGAAAAGATTGTCGAGTTCGGAATGCCCGGTTTTCTTGCCGGAATTTTTACGCGCAAAATTCCGAAGCTGGCGCGTTGGCAGAAATCGTAAACGGAGGGATCGTGCCGAAAGATTTTGGAAAATGAGTACTTACGCTTATGGGACACAGCCACGGCAGAGATAACGTTAAAAAACGCGCGACCCGCCGGAGAAAGGCGGAGCGCCTCGCGCTGGCGAAGCGGCCTGCGCGCGAGGCTACGGCTCGCCAAGGAAAGAAGCCGGCGAAGGCGTCTAGTTAAGTCAGAGGTTGGAGGCCAGTCTTCTCCGTCCGCAGTCGCGGGACTGCGGCCGCGAACCCAGGAGAAGATCGATTTTGCTTATCGCGTGCGCGATGTAAGAGGCAGATGAGGAGATCGTAACCGAGTGCATGAAAGTTGGCGGCCAATATTTTCGAACGATCTGGCTTAAGGCGCACGATGAGCGCGTCGTGCAGCTGATCGATCAGCGATTTTTGCCTCACCGTTTCGTGATTGAGGAAGTCCGCACGGTCGAGCAGATGGCGACGGCGATCCGCGAAATGCATGTTCGCGGAGCGGGATTGATCGGTGCGAGTGCGGCATACGGGATGTATCTCGCGACAATTGAGGCCGCCAGGCGTCCCGCAGCCGCGGGAGCCGATCAACATCTGGCTAGTGCAGCGGCACAACTCAAGGCGACGAGGCCGACGGCGGTGAATCTTTCCTGGGCGATCGAGCGCCAGCTAAAAAATATCGCCGAGGGAAAAACTGCGGAAGAGAAGATCGCCCTGGCTCTGCGCACAGCCAGACTGATTGCTGACGAAGATGTAGAGCATTGCCGGATGATTGGGCAGCATGGATTGAATCTAATCCGGCAAATTGCTCGAAAGAAGGCGGGGAAGCCGGTCAATGTGCTCACGCATTGCAACGCGGGATGGCTCGCGTTTGTTGATTACGGTTCTGCGACCGCGCCAATCTATGCCGCGCACGATAGCGGGTTGCCGGTTCACGTCTGGGTTAGTGAGACCAGACCTAGGAATCAGGGTTCGAAACTTACTGCGTGGGAGCTGGGCGAGCACGGCGTGCCGCATACCGTGATCGCGGACAGCGCCGGTGGGCATTTGATGCAACATGGCGACGCAGATCTGGTGATTGTCGGAACGGATCGCACGACTTACACGGGAGATGTTGCGAACAAGATCGGGACGTATCTGAAGGCGCTGGCGGCGAAGGATAATAATATTCCTTTCTATGTGGCGCTGCCTTCCTCGTCGATTGACTGGAAGATACGCAACGGGTTGGAAGAAATCCCGATCGAAGAGCGCGGTGCGGAAGAAGTAGAGCACGCTGAGGGGTGGCTTGAAGGACGACAGGTGAAAGTGCGTGTTACGCCGGAGACAAGTCCGGCTGCCAACTACGGGTTCGATGTTACGCCGAAACACCTGGTGACCGGACTGATTACCGAGCGAGGCGTGTGCGAAGCGAACGAGAAAAGCATCCGCGCACTTTTTCCCGAGCACGCGCCGTGAGCAAACACATAAAGTTCGCGTGCGAACAATCGACCAGGCAGCTCACTCCCTTCGACGGGTTTGCCGAATTAAACGCATGCAGGCTGAAACTTCTCGAGCTTGGATTGATCGGTGTGGATGCAAACGGCATTGGGTTCGGCAACCTGAGCATTAGAGACGGCGCGACCAACAATTTTTATATCACAGGCTCGGCGACGGGCGGAAAACCCGAACTGACGCCGGCGGATTGCGCGAGAGTCGTGGCTCACAACTTTGAAAGGAACTGGCTCCGATACGAGGGGTCTGCAATTCCGTCATCGGAGTCGTTCACGCACGCCGCGGTTTACGACTCGGATGGAACGGCCGGGGCGGTTATTCATTGCCATGATTCAAAGTTGTGGGCAGCGCTTCTAGATCAGGCTCCGACGAGCTCGAAGGCCGTTGATTACGGGACGCCCGAGATGGCATACGAAGTGATGCGTCTTTTCAAGGTCAGCGATGTGCAAAGCAGAAAGGTCCTCGTTATGGCCGGACACGAGGGAGGTATTCTAGCTGTCGGAAAAGATCTCGACGAAGCGTTCGCTGTTCTAATGCGCGAGCGGAAGGAAGAGAGTTAAGTGACCGTTGAATCATAAAATCCGGCAACTGCCGGATCGAGCCGTCCGGGTTCATTCGGCGCGCCCGGCGGTCGCGCCCTACTCAGCAACTGCGGCTCGCGTTGACAACAGTTTTCGTGGGCGTACGTGGAAATTATGGCCAACACATCCCTCGGACCGGACCCGAATCCGGGTATCACTCGCCGCACATTTCTTGGCGCGACTCTGGCAAGCGGAGCCGCGCTTTTCGCAGGAGACCCTGGTGTAATCTTCGGAGATCACTCGTCAACGTCACAGAACATGATCACGCATCCTACTTGGAAGTTGGGCGGCGATCTCACCGTCAATCGGCTTGGCTTTGGTGCGATGCGCATCACCGGGGAAGGCATCTGGGGTTGGCCGACAGACCGCAATAACGCGCTCAAAGTTCTCAGGCGGCCGACGCATATGGGCCGGAAATAAGCGAACTGCTGATTGCGCAGGCGCTATATCCTTATCCAGAGGGACTCGTTATCGCCACGAAAGGCGGTCTCATACGGCCGGGACCTGGCCAGTGGGTGCCAGACGGGCGACCTGAACATCTCAAACAAGCTGTCGAGGGGAGCCTAAAGCGACTGCGGCTGGAACGTATCGATTTGTATCAATTGCATCGCGTCGACCCCAAAGTGCCCTTGGAGGAATCGCTTGGCGCGTTCAAGGAAATGCAAAACGCCGGGAAGATTCAGCACGTGGGATTATCGAACGTGAGCACGGATGAAATCCAGCGGGCGCGCAAGGTCGTTCCGATCGTGAGTATCCAGAACCGGTACAACATTGAGGACCGTAAATCGGAAAAAGTTCTGGTCTATTGCGAGAAGGAGAGCCTTGGCTTTGTGCCGTGGTTTCCAATCGGCGGAGGCAAAGGTTTGCAACCTGAGAATGCGCTGGAAAAGGCGGCGAAGGATCATGGCGCGAGCGTTGTCCAGATCGCGCTCGCCTGGCTTCTGGAGCGCTCGCCTGTGATGCTGCCGATTCCAGGCACGTCGTCCATCGCGCACCTGGAGGAAAACGTCGCTGCCACAAAGATCAAATTAACTTCAGCAGAATGGAAAGCGATTAATGCTCTGGCGGGCCAGGGTTGACGCGCCTGGCTGGAAATAAGAGTAACCCACCCAGCGCTGTTACCTTCGGCAGATCAGCGCTGCGCTTGCAAGGATTGACATTACATCCGCGTTGCCCAGGGAAAGCTATCGCTGCTGAACTACATTGGACTCAACATACACAAACGTTACGCTGCTCGGAGATTTGATTGCGTTATCATCCATCCACGAGTTTCTCTTCCGTGCGTTCGCATTTGTCCTCGGTGCCGCCGTCGGCTCGTTTCTAAACGTCTGCATTTACCGTTTGCCTGTCGATCTTTCGATTAACAAGCCGCGCCGTTCTTTTTGCCCGGCTTGCAAGGCACCGATCCCCTGGCGCAAAAATCTGCCGCTGATCAGCTGGCTTTTGCTCCGCGGCCGCTGCGCGAATTGCGGGAGCAGGATTGCGTTTCACTATTTTGCTGTGGAATTGCTCACGGCGCTCCTTTTCCTGGCGATCTGGCAAAGTTTCCCGTGGCAGGTGGCGATCGCCTATTGGGTTTTCGTTTCGCTCCTGATTGTCGGGACATTCATCGACTTCGAGCATTTCATCATTCCAGACGTGGTGACGATCGGCGGGATCATCGCGGGAGTCGTTGCCAGCGTGGTTGTACCGGCTTTGATGGAGACGAATTCGCGGCTGGCTGCCGGCGTTCGGTCCATGCTTGGAGCTGCCCTCGGCTACGTGATTCTCTTGATCGTTCTGGAAGCGGGCAAAATTGCCTTTGGAAGAAAAAGGATTCGTTTCGATGCGTCGACGCCGTTCACATGGACAAAACGCGAAGATGACGCCGATTTCGTAGTGGGGAGCGAACAGAGCTTGTGGAGCGATCATTTCGCGCGCGAGAAAGATCGACTGTTGCTCGATTGCGACGAGGTGAAGATCGACAATCACAGTTATGCCGGCGTGACCCTGGATTTTCATTACGATCGGGTCGCTGTGGAAGGAAACGTGCTGGCGCTCGATCACCTGACGCAGATTTCAGGCGTCGCACGCAGGTTAGTGATCCCGCGCGAAGCGATGGGACGCGGCGACCTGAAATTTCTGGCCGCGATTGGCGCGTTTCTGGGATGGCGCGCGGTGTTGTTTAGTCTTTTTGCCGGGTCGCTTCTCGGTTCGATTCTCGGTTTGATTACGCTCGTCGCAGGCAAGCGCGTCTGGTCGGCAAAGCTGCCATTCGGACCTTATCTCGCGTTCGGCGCAGTTAGCTGGATGTTTTTTGGCGATCTGTTTCTGCGCTGGTATGGCGGATTGCTCAATCCTTAGTGCCAGCACCTCGATCGCACCATACGGGGTTTTTAACCACGAATACACACGAATCGACACGAATTGTTTAAATGACGAAATCCGAATGACGAAGCTCCAAGGAATGAGGAATCATCAAATGACGAAGAGTCGTGATGCCGTTTTTTCGTCATTCGGGCTTTGTGCTTCCTTCGTCATTCCTCATTCGTGCTTCGTCATTGGTTTAATGCCCATTGGGTCGAAGACTGGCTCGCGGCGGTCGCTGCTCGCCTGCGCAGCATCAATCCCAGATTGATTAGCTCACATTTCCACCAGCGCCGGAGTCCCAGCGAAATTTGCTTCCGGAGGCGGATGTCTGGAACAAACCCGTCGTACAATTCGCGCCAGCCGGCATTTCTTTTACCGTAGTAGCCAGTCGCCCAACGCCGCTTGGCCAGAGCAACAAGGCGGCGATTATAAAAACTCATCGTGCTCCGGGCCAGTCTCCCGCCAAGGCCGCTGAAAGGCAGATTAAGAAATTCGCACTCTGGATCGCGATAAACTGCCCCAACCAACCCGATATAATAGCTGCTCACATCTAATAGGAGTGCGGCTGACATCAGATCGGCGTCTCCCATATAGTAGTATTTGTCCTTGTACAAGGTTTCGAACCAGTAACGGTAAGTGACCGGATATTGCTGGTTGTAATTACGAAGCCGCTCCTCCACATCTTCGCCCACCAAACTGCGCGCCAGCAAATCTGCGACGTAGTAGGAAGTGTATGAACAAAAATCGAGACCGGGACTGTAAAGTGGATCGATAAAGCCCGCAGCGTCGCCTACTGCGGCCCAGCCGTTATCGCAGACTTTCTCACTGTGATATGGCAACATCGACAAGGCGTGCACGTCGCCTTCAATCGCTTTTGCCGCTCCAAAGATTTCACAACCGACCGGGTGACGAAGAATGTGTGCATGCAATCGTTGGGCGAGATTAGGGCCTTCCGGCAGTTTGAAAATCCGGCTGTCATACACAATGCCGGCACTAACGTCCCCTCCGCGTAACGGAATGACCCAAACCCACCAGCCGCGGCCGAACAGATGATTCGTAGCCCATTCACGGCCGGTGCGACAACGATTGGCATAGTCCGGAAAGCGTTCTCGCCAGTCATAGCTGTCCCACTCTTTAACGCCGCTGAATCGCGCCCAGACTGCATTGATGGGATGTTCCCGGTTCGGACGGAAATGTCCCAGTTTCCGGGCGAACATAGCCGCGCGCCCTGTTGCATCGACAATCCAACGGGCGGTTGCGGTGCGTTCGCTGGAATCGACCACGGCGCTGACGCGTTGACCGTTCCCATTGTTCAGTTCGCAATTTGTTACCTTGGCCGGACGCCAGAGTTCACAGCCGGCCTGCACCGCGAGGTCAAGCAAGTGTGAATCAAGCTTCGCCCGGTCCACTTGAAACCCAGGCAATCGGCTCTGGTAACGCGTACCGATCTCGACGCAATCTTCAAAAGGCTGATCGGGCCGATTCGAAAACCAGAGGCGCAACCCCTGTTTTGCCAGTTGATGATGACCGAGATAATGGGTCAGACCCAAAATCCGCGTCATATAGCAACTGCTTACTTCGGTGGTCGATTCCCCGACCTTCCGGTCGAACTCAGCTGTTTTTTCGATGATAAGCACCCGCGCGTCCGGCCGTTTGCGTTTGAGCATGAGCGCAGTCGCGGCGCCGGAAAAGGCACCGCCGATGATTACGACATCGTATTCGAAATCCATCGCAACGAAGATAATGGACTCACCGGTGCCTAAAGGCAATTCCATGGAGGGGAGACAACTCGAAAATCACGGTCGATTTCCGAAGCATTCCCTCTTCTCCGCGGAGCACAGGCCGCTGACCGAATGCCTCCATCGCAAACGCACGAAGTGGCAAAGAATGTTCGCGGCAAGCTGCCGCCAACTACAGGCTGGCAGCCTGTGCTCCCCGGAAACGCCTTGAGCGCCCGCCACGGCCGTAGCCTTGCGAAGCCAGGTTGAGCGTTCCACGTTGGGCTTGCGAAGAATGATCTTTACTAATGCGCGTTTAATCTTTCCCGAGACAATTCGCGATGGCCTCGAGGTCGTCGTGGCAGAAGGAAAAATTGCCGCAATTCGCGAGCGATCGCGCGCGCGGGGGAAAGACGTTGTCGATCTTGACGAAAACTATCTCGCGCCCGGTTTCGTCGATCTTCATGTCCACGGCGCGCTTGGGCGCGACACGATGGAAGCCTCAGCGGAGGCATTCCGCGCCATTTGTGATTTTCATGCCAGCGGCGGCACGACGTCCCTTCTGCTCACCACAGCGACAGCCCCGATGGGCAAACTTGTTGAGGTTCTGAGCGCAGTTCGCGATTGCATTCAGCGGCGCGCCTCCTTCGGCGTCGCTCGGCACAAGCTCAGGTCGCGCCCTACCAGCGCGATTGCTGGCGTTCACGTTGAGGGCCCGTTCATTTCAAAGGCGAAACGCGGCGCACAACGCGCTGAATTCATTCAGGAGCCGTCGCCGGCCGCAGTGCGGCGGTTACTTGATTACGCGGATGTGATCAAACGCATTACGGTCGCGCCCGAATTGCCGGGAGCACTTGAGGCGATCAAAAATTTTCACGAGCACGGAGTGAGCGTGAGCGGCGGACACAGCGATGCGTGGGACGAGGATGCCCGGGCCGGGTTCGAACGGGGCATGCGCAGCGTGACACACACATTCAATTGCATGTCATCGGCGCGACGGCGTGGGATTTATCGCGTTGGGGGTTTGCTCGAGTTTGCCTTGAGCGAGCCGCAGATCAGTTGCGAGCTGATTGCCGATAGTCATCACGCTTCCGCGACGTTGATGAAAATGTTGTACCGCGCGAAAGGCGTGGCCGGAATTTGTCTCGTGACCGATGCAACCGGTGGTGCCGGGTTGCCCAACGGATCTCGATTTTCCCTCTTCGGCAAAGATTGCATCGTGGAAGATGGTGTTTGTTTGCTGGCCGAC
>QHOW01000139.1:0-12191 GCA_003219435.1 Verrucomicrobiota bacterium
TCGGAAAATTACCGTGATATCTCGATTCCTGCTGGCGACTCTTGCGATCTCGATCTTAGGGGCGAATCTCCTCGCTCAGTCGCCGACGCCGGCATCGCTTGCCCCGACGCTAC
This sequence comes from Verrucomicrobiota bacterium, assembly GCA_003219435.1. Classification (GTDB taxonomy): domain Bacteria; phylum Verrucomicrobiota; class Verrucomicrobiia; order Chthoniobacterales; family UBA10450; genus Udaeobacter. The sequence continues at coordinate 114 of QHOW01000139.1, forward strand.
CGGCAAAACCTGCATCGAGTCCGCCTGCGGCTGCCCCATTGCCCTCGCCGGCAAGAAAGCCGACGGCAAGGCAATTGGTTGATTCATTAGGCCCGGCAGATTTGCAGGCAGTGATCACGCTATTGAAAAGCAATTTCACAAATCCCGATGCAATTGTCGACACGGAATTGAATCGGGCGACCGTAGAGGGTCTGATGGCCCGGTTGCCGCGTGGCATGATGCTTTTGCCCAGCAAGGAGAGTGCCCCGCCGGAAGCTCCGAGCGCATTTTACAGCGAGGTTTTGGAAGATCACATCGGCTATGTGCGTCTCGGGTCGTTCAACAGCGCTAATCGTCAGGCAATGGATAAGAGCCTTGGGAACTTTGCCTCGAAAAAGGTAGACGCACTGATTCTCGATCTTCGCTCCAGCCAGGGAACAAATGATTTTGCGATCGCCGCAGAATTTGGGAAGCGATTTTGCCCAAAAGGCCAGCCAATCTTCACACTGCGCAAACCGGCCGCCCGCCAGGACCGCGTGTTTAGTTCTGACCGCGATCCGGCCTTTCAAGGTCTGATCATGGTGCTTGCCGATGGCGACACTTCGGGCGCCGCCGAAGCAGTCGCGTCCGCTCTTCGATTTTATGACAAAGCCTTGCTGATCGGCCAACCGACTGCCGGTCGCGCGGCGGAATACTCCGATTTGCCCTTGCCCGGCGGCAAAATTCTGCGAGTTGCGGTGGCGGAAGCGGTTTCGCCGGAGGGGCGTTCCTTATTTGCGGACGGAATAACACCAGATTTGCCCGTCGAGATGCCGGCGGCAGACAAGCGGCAAATTTTTCAATTGAGCGCCGAGAAAGGAATGAGTCCATTTGTTTACGAGACAGAACGTCCGCACATGAATGAGGCGGCCCTATTAGCCGGAACAAATCCTGAGCTCGAGGCGTCGGGGGCAGCGCAGCAACGCCCCGGACGCGGGCCCGCGAAACAACCTCCCCACGATCCCGTCTTACAGCGCGCCCTCGATGTCGTCACCTCGCTCGAGGTCTATCAGAAGCGCTAATTTGAGTCCGATTCGCAATCCAAAAGGGGATTGAGAGATTCTGCGACTTCGCTCAGAATGACAGCTAGTGAGTCCGCTGGAAGAACGTATCGGTTATAAATTCCGGAATTCACTTTTACTGGCGGAGGCGCTTACGCATCCTAGTCTGGGCCACGAAACACAGCACTATCATTTTGATAATCAGCGTTTGGAATTTCTCGGGGACGCCGTCCTTCAGCTTGTGATTAGCGAACATCTCTTTCGCCGTTTTAGTGGCGAAGCCGAAGGGCAACTGACAAAATTGCGTTCCCGGCTCGTTTCCCGCGAAACGTTGAAGATGCACGCCGCGGCTCTCGATTTGGGGCGTTATCTTTTGATGGGACGTGGCGAAGAAGCCAGTGGCGGCCGCGAACGAACGTCGACGTTGGCGGACGCGTTTGAAGCGCTCATCGGCGCCATTTATCTGGATGGCGGTCTTGATACTGCGAGAGAATTTATTTTAAAGCAGGCCCACTCTGATCTCGCGCAACTTGCGGAGGAGCCGGTCGAGATCAATCCGAAAGGTCATTTGCAGGAATTATTGCAAAGCATCTCACCCCGCAGCCCAGTCTATGAATTAATTTCGCAAAGCGGGCCCGAGCACGAAAAGACATTTATCGTGCAAGCTGTTTGGGAGGGAATCGTTCTTGGCCAGGGCAGCGGTCGAAGCAAGAAGCAGGCAGAAACCGCCGCCGCCCTCGAAGCAATGAAGTTTAAGCGTTGGGAGAAGAATCCGAATTCCGGCGCGTGAAGATTACTGTAGCCGACCTACCTCTGGGCGGCCCGGCGCGTACGAGTTAAGCACGTCAGCGCCGCGCTTCGCAGAGCGAAGCGGCTACAGGGAATGCCTTAGCGCGTCGAGATTTTTGCCAGAACGCGACGTCCATCGGAGATGTCGCGCGATCGATTTGGTCACGAACTTCTTGGCCCGCCTGATCGCCTCCTCTAGCGACAGGCCGGAGGCAAGACCGGCCGTGATCGCCGCGGAATACGTGCAGCCAGTACCGTGCGTTGCCACGCCGCGAACAAGGGGCGCCGAGAACTCGACAACTCTTCCATCGACAAAGAGAAGATCGATAGCGTAATCGCCCGCCAGATGGCCGCCTTTGAGAAGGATTGCAGTTCCCAATTTCCTCTTCAACTCTTTCCCTGCACGATGCATCGATTGCCGATCTCTGATTTTTGTTCCGAGCAACTGCTCTGCTTCATCTAGATTTGGCGTAATCACGCTTGCGAGCGGGAACAATTTTTTCTCGTACGCTTCGATCGCTGCCGGTTCGAGAAGAGGATCGCCGCTGGTAGCGACGATGACCGGATCGATCACGAGCGGAATCCTTGGCACAGACAGGTTCTCTATGCCCCGTATCGTCTTCGCGACGGCGGAAATGATCTCCGCAGAGCAAAGCAGACCAGTCTTGATCGCGGCGATCTTAAAATTCTTCGCCAGCACTTCGATTTGCTCGCGAACAATCCTCGCGCTGACCGCCTCAATCCGCGAAACTTTTCCTGGAATTTCCGCGACGATGCAGGTGACGGCGGTCAACCCATAAACACCGAATACGGAAAAGGTTTTCAGATCGGCCTGAACACCAGCGCCGGCACTGCTGTCTGATCCCGCAATGGTCAGGGCAACGGGGGGTGAATGCGTTGAGCCTTGAGCGTTTGTCGTTGGGTTGGCGCGTTTGCGGCGCGCCCGGCCCGCCTCAGCCTTGGACGGGCTTCGCCGTGGCGAGCGGTCGCGCCCTACCATTTACGCGCCGTCGCTGCCGATCGCTTCGACCGGGCAACCTTCCATCGCTTCTTTGCAGAGCGCTTCTTCCTCCGGCGTCTCTGGCTGTTTGTAAACGTAAGAATGGCCGCCGTCGTCGTTGCGTTTGAAATTGGCAGGCGCAGTTTCCCTGCATAAATCGCAGTCGATGCATTGATCATCGACGTAGAATTTGCCCTCTACGTTTTCGGCGTATTTGTTCGCGACATCGGCCATGGTTTACCCTGAAAGTGAAGTTGAACGTTAGAAAGAAACGCTCTCTACGCAATTACTTTGCCCGCTGGCGGGCTTACGCGCAACTCTCACAAAGCATCGTTAAATCGTTGAAACGTTGGAGCCGAGAGCTCATTATCCGTCGACTCATTTGGTGACTTATAACCTGTTCATTCTGCGATTTAACGGTCCAACACCTCAACCATCTCCGGCTTAATGAAAAAGGATACTGCCAAAAGCCTGCGAGCGTTTGCAGTCGAACTGGTGATTTATTCCGTTCTCGTCACCGTCTATTTCTTCCTGGTCCTTCATCTTCTGGGCGAATGGCTGTATCGGCTCGAAACGCAACATCGTTACCTTTATGCCGCAGTCGCCATCTTGCTGGTCGCCGGTCAAGCCGTTGTTTTGGACGCGGTGGCGACGCTTCTGTTTCGCTTCCTGCGCCGCCGCTGGAGATAACTCATGTTTTTTCCAATCTCCAATTCACACATCAACCCGATCTACTTGGCCGTTGTCGGCTTTATCATCGGAATTTTGGGCGGCTTTTTTGGCGTCGGCGGAAGTTTCATTGCCGGTCCTGCGCTGCGCTTGATGGGGGTGGATTGGAATTACGCAGTCGGAACAGACCTCGCGCACATCGTAGGCAAGTCGATAGTCGCGGCCAGACAGCATCGCGCGCTGGGCAATGTCGATCTCAAATTGGGACTAATCATGGCATTGGGAACCATCGGCGGCGCGGAAGCTGGTGCGCAGCTAATCCAGGCACTGAAGCGCACGGGCAACGTGAACACGGTGGTCAGTTTTGTCGCTATTATTGTTTATCTTAGTATTTCCGTCTTTATGCTCTGGGAGAGCCAAAAAACACTCCGGTTGGGCAAAAAGGCCTCTGCGAGAAAACATCCAATGGCGAAAGCCGCGGACTTGAAAGAGGATCACTCCGCGTTCGGGCCGGTTACCCAAATGATTCAACGAATGAAAATTCGGCCGATGATCTCCTTGCCTACTTCGGGCATACGGGAAATTTCTCTCTGGACTATTCTCGTGGTCGCGTTTGTTGGTGGGCTCTTCAGCGGTTTCCTCGGCGGTGGCGCAGGGTACATTCGGATGCCTTCGATGGTTTACGTCTTGGGAATACCCACCCATCTCGCCGTGGGAACGGATCTTTTTGAGGTTGTGATATCAGCCAGTTACGGAACGATCACCCACGCGATCAAAGGCAATGTGGATATTCTGATCGCGCTCGTCATGCACACTGGCGCAGTCATTGGCGCGCAGATCGGGGTAGTCGCCACGCAATACTTCGCCGGCCCGAAAATCCGGCTCGCTTTCGTGCCGCTGCCGCTGATTGGCGCAGCTATCGTGATTTATACTCTCTTTACCGGACACAAGTTGTAACGTGCAATGAAGGTTTTGATTTGCAGCGACGGAATGCCAGCCGCCGAGAGCGCGATCGAACTGGGAGGATTATTAGCCGCCCGACTGAAGGCTGAAACCAGCCTCTTCGGTATTGCGGAAAAATCGCAAGACGAAGCCCCGTTGCGCGACGCGCTCGAGAAGCAGGCGCAACCCATCCGCTCACGGAATGTGGCTCTAGACATCATCGTGCACGCCGGCGAACCCATTCGGGAGATTCTCGATCGGACATCTAAAACGAGCTACGATCTTGTCATCATCGGGGCGCGATGGACTGGAGCAACCGGGTATTACTGGCGCTCAAAAAAGACCTACGAAGTGATCAAAGCGATTCAGCCGCCGGTGCTCGTGGCAATTGGCGAATGCAAACACTTGCAGCGTTTTCTTGTTTGCACCGGCGGAAAGCTCGCTGCGGCAGTCGGGGCTTCCGTGACGTTGCTGCATGTCATGGCCGAGCCACCGGCGATTTATTCCGACTTGGTGCGACTCGAAGAAGATGTCGATCAACCGCTCGATTCCAAATCGGCACTTGGAACCAATCTGCGCCGGCAAAAGAGAGAGCTCGAACGGCTTGGTGTTTCTGCGCAGGTGCGTCTTCGGCACGGCATTGTGATCGACCAGGTTTTCGAAGAAGCGCGCGAAGGTGATTACGATTTAATCGTGACCGGCACGTCGCAAGAGCGCGGGCTGCTCCGTCATTACATTATGGGTGATCTCACCCGCAGCATTTTAAATCGAGCCAATTGTCCGGTATTAGTTGCGCGCGCCGGCAAACCGCCGCCGGGCAGAACCCTTTGGAAAGCTCTCAAAGGATTATTCAGCAGACACCACGAATGACGGATGACGAGGGAACGTCCTTCGTATTCGCTCCTTACTCGTATTCCTACTCGTACTCTTGTTCATGCTCTAACACCGTTTCCGAAAATAAAGAGCAGGAGCAAGAGTAAGAGGGCCGACAATTCATTTTAGTGGAGACAACTGAACAACCAACTCTAGGCAGCTCCCGTGTCCGCCATTGGCTTGGTCATCTTTGGCGGGAATGGACGATGGAAAGTTGGCGCCTGATTGCCCCAGCTTTTGCCAAACCGGAGCCTTCGAAGTGGAATGATGCGCGGGTAACGGCAGCCTGGATCGGCCACGCAACTGTGCTCATCAATTTCTTCGGCGTAAAGATCCTCACCGATCCCGTCCTTTTTCCGCGAATCGGGATTCGATTGCCGGGATTCACCATCGGTCCGAAACGATTGACCGCGCCCGCACTCGAGTTTCATGAGCTGCCAAAGATCGATCTTGTCCTTCTTTCGCACGCGCACTTTGATCATTTCGATCTGCGAACGCTCCGTTGTTTTGACGAAAACACGAGCGTGATCACTGCGTCGAACACGCGAGATTTATTAAGATGGACACGTCTTCGCCGCATCACAGAGCTTCGTTGGTGGGAAATGAAGACTCTCAAGACTGCCGCCGGTGATATTGAGATCATCGCCATGCCCGTGAAGCACTGGGGCGCGCGCAAGCGGCGTGATGAGTATCGCGGCTACAACGGCTATCTGCTGGAGTCCCGCAACGGCGGGAGGCGCCGCATCATTTTCGCCGGGGACACCGCAATGACAGACAACTTCGACGAACTACGGCGAAACGGTGACGTGGATCTCGCGATCATGTCGATCGGCGCTTACAATCCGTGGATCCGATCGCATTGCACGCCTGAGCAGGCGATTGAAATGGCAAACGCTGCCGGCGCCCAATTTATCATGCCGGTGCATCATCAAACTTTCCGGCTCAGCTTCGAGCCATTGCGGGAACCCATTGAACGTTTCCAAGCCGCGCTGCATGATCAACCGGAGCGCATCGCCCTCCGTGAGATCGGGGAAACGTTCGTCCTTCCGTAAACTCTTTAAGTTGGTAGGGCGCGACCGCCGGGCGCGCCGAACGTTTGTTTTACCGCCGTAGCGGTGACTGCTGTGTTGCGCGTGCTCTTGGCGCTCTTGGGGTTTTCATCAGCGAAATCCGTGCAATCCGCGGCCACTTCTAAAAAATCTGAAGATTTTTGCGAACTTCACCCGGCATTTTCCCTACTTGCTTGGTGAGATGCGGTTTCAAACAACAAACGAACACCGAATAAAACAGAAAATTGAACCATAAGAAAACAAAAAATATGGCAAAGCTACACTTAAGTCTCCGTAGAACTTCAGTGAACCCGCCGAATCAACCCAACGCAACCAAAGTTCCTCAAAATATGAAAACACGATCAGCAACTATACTCGCGACGATTATTACCGCTCTTATCGCGTTCACGTCCGCTTGCGACGCACTGGCCCAGGGGACTTGGGAGACCAAAACGTCGATGCCTTCAAATCACTACTCGTTCGGCACGGGAGTCGTGAACGGCATCATTTACGCCGTGGGAGGGATAAACAACCAGAGCATGAACGTCGGCACGATGGAGGCTTACGACCCCGTCATCAATACCTGGATGCCCAAGGCCCCGATGCCCACGACTCGGCACGCCCTGGGCGTGGGGGTCGTGAACGGGACGCTCTACGCCGTCGGAGGCGCCAGTGAAGTCAACGGCTGCGGGGACCTGAATGTGGTCGAGGCCTACGACCCCGCCACGAATATGTGGACGACCAAGGCACCGATGACCACGGCCCAGAGCCACCTTGCAGTGGGGGTGGTGAATGGGATCCTCTACGCCGTGGGAGGCATCACCGGCAACATACCTTCCTGCAACAACGGCTATGTCGTGGGGACGTTGCAAGCCTACAACCCAGCGACCGACATGTGGACGACCAAGGCGCCCATGCCTACCGCGCGATCCGAGGTCACGGTAGGAGTCGTGAACGGCATTCTGTACGCCGTGGGGGGAAACAACCCTCCGGTCAGCACGGTGGAGGCCTACGACCCTGCGAGCGACACCTGGACGACCAAGGCGCACATGCCTACACCGCGGTACGCCGCCGGTGGGGGAGTGGTCAATGGCATCCTCTATGTCGCAGGGGGCAGCAATGGGACGACAGGCGCCCTCACGACTGTCGAAGCATACGACCCCATCGCGAACAGTTGGACAGAAATAGCGCCCATGCCGACGCCGCGTTACGGCTTGAGCGACAGCGTGGTGAACAACGTCCTGTACGCCTTGGGGGGCGCTAACGCCACCGGCGTCCTCGCAACGAATGAAGCCTTCACGCCTCCGTGCGAAGCGGACACGTGGACAACCATAGCGCCCATGCCAGCAGGTGTCCTCCAATCTTCCGGCGTAGCCTGCGGTGGCAATTTTTATGTCATCGACGGTTACGGTAGCGGTAGCCCCCAGAACGTGCCCCCGCAGGTTTACGATCCTGTCTCCAACAGCTAGTCTTTCAAAGCCGCGGATCCTGTGGATCGCGCGGAAGTGGCAGCCAGCGTGATTAACAACAAGATCTACGTAGCGGAAGGCTGGATCCATTCCGATTCTAATAATCCAACAACAGCTCTGGAAATATATGACCCAGCGACAGACATGTGGACTGCGGGAGCGCCAAGCCTGGTTGCGCGAGGCCAGTCGGCAACGGCGATCATTGGCGGAAAGATGTATATAACAGGTGGTAGCACCTACTGGCAGAATCCCGGGATTGCGACGTTAGAAATCTATGACGCAAATACCAACACATGGTCCACCGGCGAGCCGATTCCCGTCGCGCCTAAACACGCGGTCGGCGCCGGATTAAACAGTAAATTCTATGTGGTTGGGGGTGGCGTGGGGGGGAATCCGTTTCCTGCTACTGCAAACGTGTACATTTACGACCCGACCACCAACACCTGGGCTTCGGGCGCGGCGATGCCCTCGCCGCGAATAGACGCGGCTGGCGGTGTTATCGATGGCAAGTTATACATCACCGGCGGAAATAGTTCGAATGGCACGGACAACCCGGTGGACGTATACGATCCGATTACGGACAGTTGGTCGCCGGGAGCGGCTGAGCCAACGCCGCGTTTCGCCGCAGCTGCGGCTGCAGTGGGCACTAAGTTGTTCGTCGCTGGCGGAGATTCTTCTGAGTGCGGCGGATGCACGACGACTTCGACAGCGGAATCTTACACCGCGGTGTGCCCAACACCGACCCCAACTCCAACTCCAACCCCGACGCCTACACCGACTCCGACTCCAACGCCAACGCCTGAACCTACGGCGACTCCTACACCTACTCCAACCCCAACCCCAACCCCAACGCCGACACCGACTCCGACGCCAACACCGAGTTACAGCGCGCAGATCCAGCAACCGATCAACGCTGACGGGACAAGCGTCTTTAACGTGAGGCGCGGTGTGGTTCCAGTGAAGTTCACTTTGACCCAAGACGGTACTCCGACATGCGCGTTGCCGGCAGCAACTATCGCTGTGACCCGAACGTCCGGGGGAACGATCGGAGCCATCGACGAGTTAGTTTACACCGGCCCCGCCGACGCAGGCTCAAACTTTAGAATTGATAGCTGCCAGTACGTTTACAACCTGAACTCGGGTGCGCTCGGAGTCGGCAGGTATCGCGTGGACATCAAGATCAACAACCAAGTTGTAGGCAGCGCTATCTTCCAGCTCAAATAACTGTTCAGCCTTACAGCTAAATATCCGCTGGATTTCGCCATCTGATAGGCCTCTCCATGAGAGGTCAGATCCCTTTGAATTTTTCCTGAAGACTTTCGGAACTCCGCCCGGCATTTTCCCTACTTGGTTGGTGAGGTCGAACGGCCTGATGAACTGGGTCTTACCTGGAATATATTAGCTTGAGTAAGAATTTCCGATATCGCATCATCACGGCTTGTGAAGCCGGACGCCGCCATCGGGCGCGAGCCGAGCCCGGATCGGTTCGGGACCACGCGCTGGAGCGTGATCCTCTCCTGCACGGCGGACAAAGACAGCGAGAAAGAGAAAACGAGGAGGGCGCTCGAGGAACTTTGCCGGATTTATTGGCGGCCGATTTTCGCTTTCATTTGCCGGCGCGGCTATCCGGTGAGCGATGCACAGGATCTGACCCAGGATTTTTTTGTCATGGTGCTTGAAGGCAATTTGCTTAATCTGGTCGACCCGGCGCGCGGGCGCTTTCGTTCGCTTCTACTGGAGGCGTTAAGACGCTTTCTGAAGGACGCAAGCGTGAGCCGTCGCGCGCAAAAACGCGGCGGCAAGGTCCAGTTTGTGTCGTGGGACGATTGGATGGCCGAGGCGCCGTCGCGATTGTCGATTCCGCAGCAGGCTCTCGAGAATTTGCCGCCAGAACGTCTGTTTGACGTGCGCTGGGCGGCCACAGTTGTGGAACGCGCGCTGCGAGGGCTGGCCGAGGAATGCGAGAGTCACGGTCGCCGGCGCGTGTTTGATGCCTTGAGCGCTTCGCTGGCGGCGGAGCGCGCGGATGTTCACTATGTCGATCTTGCCAAAAGCCTCGGTATTTCGGAGGCGTCTGTTAAACGGCTGCTGCACGAAATGCGAGAACGTTATCGCGCCCTCCTTCGCCAGGAAGTGGCCGACACAGTGGAAAAACCGGACTCGATCGACGACGAAGTCCGTTACCTCTGCGCAGCGTTGGCGGCTGCGTAAGCATGAGCCAACCACTAATCGACACGAATGTACACCAATTTATGAAACGAGAATCAGATTGGAGGAACGATCTTCCGTGTCGTTCCATTGATTCGCTGGACAGGACCGTCCCTCCAATTCTCATATTCGTGTTTATTGGTGTTGATTCGTGGTTAAAGGAACGATGGGCGACATGAACGCGCTCGGCATTTTTGATTCCGTGCGGATCCAGACCGATGTCGCGGCGTGCGCAAAATGCGGATCGACAGCGCGAATTGCCAACGGGCTCTGCGTAAGTTGCATGCTCGAACCCGCGCTCGAGGGTGATGGCAACGGAGGCGAATCGCTCGCCGCCGCGCTCGCCGAAATCGACGTGCGCGATGCCGATTGGCGGGCGGGCAATTACCAAATTCTGGAGGAGATCGGCCGCGGCGGGATGGGAGTAATTTATCGGGCGCGGCAGCGACACTCGCGCCGCATTGTGGCACTGAAACGTGTTTTGAGTCACCACGCCGATTCCCGCGAGACTCTGGCCCGCTTTCGGCGCGAAGCCGAAGCGGCGGCGAGTCTCGATCATCCAAACATTTTGCCTATCTATGAAGTGAGCGAAGGCGAAGACGGCCTCCCATTTTTTAGCATGAAATTCGCGCCGGGCGGCAGCTTGGTCGATGCGGCCTCGGTCTTGCGCAATGAGCCGCGCCGCAGCGTCGCATTAATGGCGAAGGTGGCGCGCGCCGTTCAATACGCGCATTGTCAAGGCATTCTTCATCGCGATCTCAAGCCCGGAAATATTTTGCTCGATGGCCGCGGCGAACCGCTGGTGAGCGATTTCGGTTTGGCCAAATGGCTGGACACGACGAGCGACGTCACGCGCACGCTCACCATTTTCGGAACCCCCGGTTACATCGCGCCCGAACAAGCGCGCGGACAAGCAGCGAGTCTGACAGGCGCGGCTGATGTTTACAGCCTCGGCGCGATTTTGTTCGATCTTTTCACGGGCCGTCCGCCGTTTTGGCTGTGATCCAACAAGCCGCCGAGAAGCCAGCGCCCAAACTGCGCACACTCGCGCCGGCACTCGATCGCGATCTGCAAACAATTTGCGCGAAATGTCTGGAGCGCGAACCGCACGCGCGTTATCGCGATGCCGGCGAACTCGCCGAAGATCTGGAGCGCTGGCTCGAAGGCAAACCGATCAAGACTCGCCGTGTTTTACCTTCAACGCGCGCCTGGCGATGGTCCCGGCGCAATCCAAAATTACTGGCAACGGCAATCGCGTGCTTACTTTTGGGAGGGGCTGCGATCTGGCTGTTTCGCGACGAGTATGCGAAAATAGAGCAACCGGTGTCTTCGGAAAAGAGCATCGCCGTCCTATCTTTCGAAAACCGGAGCGAAGACAAAGCCAACGACTACCTTGCCGAGGGCATTCAGGACGAAATTCTGACGCGCTTGTCAAAGATCGCCGACCTGAAGGTGATCTCGCGTACATCGACGCAGCATTACAAAAGCGCCCCTGAAAACCTGTCCGATGTCGCTAAGCAACTTGGCGTCGCCCATATCCTTGAAGGAAGTGTGCAAAAGAGCGGCGACGCCGTGCGCGTGAACGTGCAGCTAATCAAAGCAGCGAATGATTCCCATCTTTGGGCTGATACGTTTGATCGCAAACTGACCGACATCTTCTCAGTCGAGAGTGAGGTGGCCAAAGCCATCGCTGATCAGTTGCGGGCGAAACTCACCGGCCGGGAAGAACAAGTCATCGCCGCCAAACCGACGGACAATCCCGAGGCTTACGATGCCTACCTGCGTGGCCTTGCTTATACACTGAAAACTGGCAATACAACCGCCAACTCCCTTGGCGCACAGAAATATCTCAACAAGGCGGTGCGGTTGGATCCGAAGTTCGCTCTTAGTTGGGCGCTGCTGTCATATGTTGATGCGCGCGCCTACATCTCCGTGAGTCTTCAACCAACGGTCGCCCTCCGTGAAGAGGCGCGGCAGGCAGCTGAAACCGCGCTCACTCTTCAGCCCAATCTCGGCGAGGCCGTATTGGCCAAGGGATATTACCACTACGCTTGCCTGAA
>QHOW01000139.1:12277-12624 GCA_003219435.1 Verrucomicrobiota bacterium
GAGCGAGTCGTACTTCAACGAAGCCGAGCGGCTCGACCCGCGCAACGTTTCCCTACTCACCCAGCACGCGCTTTCCTACTTCGCACTTCGTCGTTTCCCTGAAGCACTGCGAAAGCTTGATCAGGTTCTCGATATCATACCGAATGACGTCGATACTCTCGTGCAAAAGGCGGCTATTACACAAGCTGAGGGCGACCTCCCGCGGGCCTCGGCGCTCCTCACTGCGCTGCATCCGGGTGCCGACGATTCCGCCGCATTGGAAACACAAGTTTACCAAGCGATCCTCGAGCGCCGTCCTGCACCAGTCATCCCTCAACTTAAGGCAATACTTGCCACGCCTGATTCAA
>QHOW01000155.1 GCA_003219435.1 Verrucomicrobiota bacterium
ACAACCCGAGCTTCATCGCGCCTTATGTCGCCTGCGTGATTGTCGCTGCCGGACTGCTCGTGCAATTCGGTTACCATCTGGTTGGATTTTCCAAAAAACGAAGGGCGGCGCTCGCATGAAACGTTCCTTGCCCGGAATCATCTTGCTTTTCGCTGTGAGTTGGATCGGAGCGAACTGGTTGCCGCACAAGCTCGCCAAGGACGATGTCGATCTCACGAAGTTCGGCAAAATTCCGGTTCTGGTCGGTGGACGCATGAAGCCTCTCGATACCGTCGCGCGCAATTCGCTGCTGATCGTTCACGGCAAACAGGAACTGCGCCTGGAAGGCGGGCAGCGTCTCAGCGCGATGCAATGGCTCACTGATATTCTTTTTAGCGCATCTGCCGCTGATCAATATCCGGTGTTTCTCGTGCAAAACGCCGAAGTTCTCGGCTTGTTTGGCTGGGAACAGAGCGACCGGAAATACTTCAGCTTTATCGAGTTCTCGCCCTTCTTGAAACAAATCGATGAACAAGGCGCACAATCGGAAAAGCTGGAATCGGTACAACGCTCCGCCTACCAGAACGCGATCCTGAACCTGCGCAACGCTCTGTCGTTATATCAACGCCTGAAAAATAGTGTGCAACCGGAAGGCGCAGAAAATTTCGCGGCCGAACTGGAAGCGTTCGAGAGCAGCATCCCGGCTGCGGGAAGAGCAGCGAGTCAGCGCGCGGCGGGAGAAGATTTTGATAAGGCGAAACTCGACGACGTGGTGGCTCTGATGCAACGCTACGAGAGATTGTCGGAGATGGCCTACATCCTCGCTGTGCCTCCGCTTGAGCCAAACGGTCAATGGCATTCGGTCGGCGACAGTTTGCTGCGCTCAGTCGGCACAGGAGAAATTCATCCCGTTGTAAAGCAGTACGCCCTCCTCGGCGACGCTTACCGCGCGGGGGATCACTCAATGTTCAACCAACACGTCGATCTGATGACCGCTTGGTTCACAAAGGAACAGCCCAACGCGGCGAAACGCACATCATTCGAGTTTCTGTTCAATCGACTCCAACCTTTCAGCCAAAGCATGGCCCTTTACGTCCTCGCTTTTCTCCTCGCTTGCTTTTCGTGGCTCGGCTGGAACCGCGCGCTGAACCGTTCCGCATTTTATCTTCTGCTGCTCGCGCTTGCCATTCACACCTTTGGACTGGTCTCGCGGATGTATCTGCAGGAGAGACCGCCGGTCACAAATCTTTACTCATCCGCCATCTTCATTGGCTGGGGCGCGGTGATCGTGGCGCTGATTCTGGAACGGATTTTCCGGGACGGCATCGGTGCGGCCTGCGCTGGGGCCATTGGTTTTATCACGCTGATCATCGCGCATCATCTCGCCGGCAGCGGCGACACGCTCGAAATGTTGCAAGCCGTGCTCGACACCAACATCTGGCTGGCCACCCACGTGGTCGCGATTACGACCGGCTATTCGGCCATGTTTCTCGCCGGAATGCTCGCGCTCATTTACGTCATTCGCGGCGTGTTCACCCGCTCGCTGACAAAAGGGACGGCCGATTCGCTCGCCCGCATGACTTACGGCGTGGTTTGTTTTGCGACTCTCTTCAGTTTCGTTGGCACCGTGCTAGGCGGTATTTGGGCGGATCAATCGTGGGGACGTTTCTGGGGCTGGGATCCGAAGGAAAATGGCGCCGTGCTGATTGTACTTTGGTGCGCAATTATTTTGCATGCTCGCTGGGGCGGATTTATCCGACAGCGCGGCTTGATGATCATGGCAATCTTCGGGAATGTGGTGACCAGTTTCTCCTGGTTCGGCGTGAACATGCTCGGAGTCGGTCTGCATTCCTACGGATTCATGCAAAAGGCATTTCCGTGGCTCGTTGGATTCATCATTAGCCAACTGGCGCTCATGGCCATCGCAAGCATGCCACTAGAACGCTGGCGAAGCTTCCGCACGGGAAGCGTTTCCCCTCGCCACCCGCGCGAACAAAAGCTTGAACCAACTGTCGCCGGCGCATAGAAAAATCGGCAATGGAGGAACAAGTCGGAACGGCTTCCGATGGTGGACCAAACTTCCGTACGTCGACAAAGATCGCTGGCTGTTTTCCTATCTGTTTGCCGGACTGGTAATTTTTATTTTTGGCGGCGTGACCGGGGTTATCAACGCCTCCTACAATCTCGACGTTGTCGTTCACAACACATCCTGGCTACCCGCGCATTTTCACCAAACCGTGCCGGGCCGCCTCGAAGGCAAATATCGATGCATTGCTGGAATCCATCGGGGTTCCAGGTTGGCAAAGCCGGAAGCGAATTCGTACACGCCAACCTTGTCATCTTTCTCGATTCGAATCTGCGCATCGCGAAATGGATCTATGGAACTGATTACTCGAGTCACGATGTCGATCTTGCGCTCAAGGTCGCCGCAGGAGAAAGCGACTGGATCGGTCAGCATTCACAGCTAGTGTATGCGCTCCTTCTCTTTGCCGGTTCTATTCTCTGCGTCGCTTTTTCTTACTATTTGCTGCAGCTACGTTTGACGCGACGAGCGAGTCGGACCGCTGCTGCAAATTGATCGATCCACTTCGTCTCTAACGCCACTCGAACTTCACGAGCTGGTTCAGCCGCAATTTTTGCAAAGCAAAACGCAACGCACGGAGAGCGTCTCGTCTGCCATTCTCGCGATCTCATTACGAAAAAGGAGAGGTCTATGAGAAAACACAATCTGATTTCGCTGATTTACGCGAACCTTGAGAAGACGAGCACAGCCGCTGAGGCGGCCGCGCAAACAAATTCAAGTCCAGCGACACCTATCCACGGCTGCCGTTGCGATCGGTGGGGCCACCCCCGCTCCGCTCACCCCGACCAACAGTTCAAACAACAAGTGCCTAGCCCCTCAGTTCTCCTGGCAAAATAAAGAGGTAACAAGAATCGGATATCAAATGGTATGACGCCGAATGGCAATGGCCTTCAACAGTGCCAGACCCCGCGGGACATTTTCCATAGAAATGCGTAGTCATCGACTTCCGTTTCGACCCAAATGGCGATATTCTCGTTACGGATGGCGAATCCCACAGTCGCTTCTATCTGATTAGGCGCACATTCTGCTAAAAATTTAGTAATCAATTCTGCCGAAATCATCAGTGCGGGTTCCAATGTCGATCTTGAATTCGTTCAAGCGTGGTTACGCTGAAATATCCCATTCGCGCAAACTGGGCCACTCTTCGCAAAGAGATACGTTTGCGACATCCATGACCGAAGCCTGGCGACGGACAACGAGCTTGATCGCTATCCTTTCTCTTGGGGGAATCGCCGCGCATCTCCTGCTCCGTTTCGGTCTGCACACGAACGCAACAGTTCAGCTCATACCTCTCTGGGCAACTCTGGCTATCGGCGGAATTCCACTGCTTTACGAGCTCTTGAAAAAATTGGCGCAGCGCCAGTTCGGATCCGATTTGCTCGCAGGGATTTCGATCGTGAGCGCCGTCTTATTGGGCGAATATCTGGCCGGTGCGATTGTCGTCTTAATGCTTGCCGGTGGCGAGGCGCTCGAAAACTACGCCGTGCGCAACGCCACCTCGGTCCTGCGTGCATTGGCAAAGCGCGTCCCATCCGCCGCGCATCGCCGGCGAAACTCGCAGATCATCAATATTGCCCTCGACGAGGTCGCAGTCGGCGACACGCTTGCCGTTTTTCCCCACGACATTTGTCCGGTAGATGGTGTCGTCGTTGAGGGACACGGCATGATGGATGAATCTTTCCTGACTGGTGAGCCATTCAAAATCACGAAGGCGCCGGGCTCGACTGTAATCTCCGGCGCGATCAACGGTGAATCGGCGTTAACGATCACGGCCACGAAGCGCGCCGTTGATTCGCGCTACGCGAAAATCATGGAAGTTATGCGCGACTCGCATGCACATCAGTCGTCGGATGCGCGCGATTGTACTTCAAAGCGCGTTAGGCGGAATGACCTTGAGCGCTATCGGGATGCTCGTCGCGGCCTCCGGTCATTTGACTCCCGTTGCCGGCGCGCTCACCCAGGAAGTGATCGACGTCCTTGCAGTCCTCAACGCGCTGCGTGCCGCGATCCTGCCGCGGGTGATTTCCGATTTATAAACTTTCGCCGTTAGATCTGACTGACAGTCAGGCCTTCGTACGTTTCCGAGACGATTTGGTCGACCAGCGTTTTCATATCCTGCGTCCGTTCCCACACGGCCAACTGTCGGTCCGCACCGGTTCCTTCACGCATGATCCGCTCGATGTGCGCCATCTCCTTTTGAGTGCCGAGCTCATTTACCTCGGTCGAGACGAACTCGAGCAGCTCGTTTAAGAGACTGCGCGTTTCGACTTCGGCTTCCTTGCCGAAATCGATCAGTTTGCCATCAATGCCATAACGCGACGCGCGCCAGCGATTTTCGTCCAGCAACCGACGACGATAAACACGGAAGGTAATGTTTTGCCGCAGCAGCTTGTGCAGCTTCGCGATCACGGCCTGAATCAAAGCCGCAATCGCGAGCGTATCGTCCACTCGCGATTGCGCGTCACACACGCGAACTTCCAGCGTATCGAAGAACGGATGCAGTCGGATGTCCCACCAGATTTTCTTTGCGTTATCGATGCAACCGGTTTTGACCAGCAGTTTGCAGTAATCTTCGTACTCTGACAGGCTTTCGAACGCGTCTGGAATACCGGTACGCGGAAAGCGCTCGAACACCTTTAGCCGGTAGCCCTTGAGGCCAGTATTGTGGCCGACCCAGAACGGCGAGTTGACCGAGAGCGCGTAAATGTGCGGCAAAAAATAGCGCGCCTGATTCATCACGTGAATGGCGACCTCACGATCTGGAATGCCAACGTGCACGTGCAATCCGAAAATCAGGTTCGCGCGAGCGAGCAACTGCATGTCCTTTACAATCTCCTGGTAGCGCTCGCCTTCAGTAATGAGTTGATCGTGCCAATGCGAAAAGGGATGCGTGCCGACGGAGGCAATCTTTAATCCGCTGCGACCGGCTAGTTCCGCGAGTTTGCCGCGCAGTTCGACGACATGGGCACGCGCATCGACAATCGACTGACAAATTTCGGTGCCAAGCTCCACAACCGATTGATGCATCTCCGGCTTGATTTGCTCTTTGAGCGTCACTTTCCCGCCCTCGAGGATCTCCTGAATATGCGAGCGCAGTTCGCGCGTTTCCGGATCGACAATCGCGAACTCCTCCTCGATTCCGAGGGTAAATCTGTGCTCCTTGTTGCTCATTGCGGGGCGCAAATCTCCCTCAGAAACGGCGCGCTGTCACGGGGCTGTAGCCACGATCGCTGACCGCGGCCCGGCGGTCAGCGACGCCGGCTACAGATCGAGTCCGAGCCGGACGGGCATTGTCGGAACGCTAAGGTCCCTTCCACATTACGCCAGGTTGCCTAACCGACGGCGTCGCTGCTACGCCTTGTCGAGAATTTTTACGCCGGCTTTCTTCACCAGATCTGCCGCAAGATCGACAACACCTCGGTTGCGACGCTGCCGCTTGGCACACGCGGTAATCTAACAACTGAAGCTGCCTGTCGGCGATTCGGCAGTCTAACGGGATTCGATGATTGAAAGCGTAGCCTCCCTGTTCCGGCCCACCTTGTAGCCCCTGCCGCGTTGCAGCGTCATGATGGCAGTCTCAGTTCCTTCGGTGACCTGATCAAGCTGCGACGTCAGTGTAACGGCTGCGGAAGACTGACCAGCCGGGATTTT
>QHOW01000156.1 GCA_003219435.1 Verrucomicrobiota bacterium
GGCGGTGACTTTGTCTGCGCTTGTTTTTTCTTCAGTTTTGGTCGCCATATCGAGATATCTCTAAGTACGTCGGTCGCGTCACTTCGCCAAGGAAAAAGCGTCCATTAAACGAAAAGGTCCCGTGCTTCAGCAATGGCAAAGATGCGCCCAACCGAGTTCGGCCAAGGACGGAAAAAGCCGCAGGCCTTTTCGGCCTGCGGCTTTTCGTATCGAGCAGATGTCGATTTTAAGAAACGGCGATCTTGCGCGGTTTAACGTGCTCTGCTTTCGGCAGAGTCAAAGTGACGAGGCCCTGCTCGATTGTAGCGGTGATCTTGCCGGCGTCGATCGATGGATCGAGCTCAAATGTGCGCTGATAGTTCTCCGGACGCAATTCATGATGAATCAAGGTCCCTTCCACAGCGGAAGAGAACGGCGCCCGACGATTACCAGCTCGTTGTTCTCGACTGCAACCTCAAGCCCTTGTTTGTTCACGCCTAGCATTTCCACCTGGAGCATGTAGCCATCGGCTGCTTCGATTACGCTCGCAGAAGGCGCGACAACCTGTTCGGCTTGCGCGCGATCTCCGTCACGATTTTCGCGGACTAATGTGTTCATATTTAGCTTAGTTTCCTTTCCTTGGTGAAATTTTGGCCGGCGCGACACTTGCCACGCCGGAGTTTGGTTAACCAACCGGAATTTGCTTCGGCTTTGCTTCCTCGGCCTTTGGCAACGTCACGGTCAGGATTCCATCCTGATAAGCCGCGCTGACTCTGTTTGCATCCACCCTGACTGGGAGCGTGATGCTCCGACGGAATTTGCCGATGTAACGCTCTGTGCATTCGGTTTTCTCGCCGTTGGAAGTCTCGCGCCTTCGCTCGCCGCTGATGATCAACGTCCCGTCGTGCAAGGAAATCTCGATGTCCTCCTTGCGCATTCCGGGCAGTTCGACGATGGCGACGACGTTGTCGTTATTTTGGTAGAGATCGAGCGCGGGCGACCAGGCGCTGAAAAGCTGTCCCGCACGCCCGAAGCCGGACCAAAAAGGCGACTCGAAGAGCGAGTTGAGGTCGTCTCTTAGACTCATCCATCGATCCAGCGATGGCCACGACATCAGTTCTGGGCTTTGATAACGAATTAGGTTAATAATTAAAGGCTCCTTTCTAGGTTTTTCTGCGGTGTATCGAAAAGCTGCGCTTGTGCCAAAATCGATCCGGCTCCGATCAGGTTGTTGTAAGATTCAATATTTCAACTGCTTATCATCTAATAGCGTTGTCATTTTTATCTATCGCATGTGTCGATTTGTCGCGGCCGTTTAACCATGCTGGCGGATAAGTGTTTGACACACTTGCCCAATCCGGCGTGCGAAAAACATTTGCCGCAACGAGCGGTCACAATTATCCATCTGGCCGTGGCACGAATGGCTCAACTGGACGAGTGGTTCATGCGCGAAGCCCTGAAAGAAGCCAAAAAGGCAGAGGGCCAGACGAGCCCGAATCCTGCCGTGGGCGCAGTGCTGGTGATTGACAATCACATAGTGGCAAGGGGACATCACCGGGGAGCGGGCCATGACCACGCCGAGATCGAGTGTCTGCGCAACTTCAGTGCCAGCGTGCCTGCTCGCGCAACGCTCTACATTACGCTCGAGCCCTGTTCCACAGTCGGGCTCACTGCCCCATGCACAGATGCGATTCTCAAGGCTGGAATCACGAAAGCAGTCGTCGGCGCCGTGGACGTGAATCCTCGCCATCATGGAAGAGGTATCACGCGGCTGCGCGATGCAGGCATTAAAGTGCGTGAGGGCGTCTTGGCAGAAGACTGCGCGCACCTTAACGAGGCTTTCAACAAATGGATAGTGAGCCGGCAGCCTTTTGTCATCGCAAAGTGCGGCATGTCACTTGATGGTCGATTGACGCGCCCCCCTGGCGAATCTCATTGGATCACAGGACCTTCCGCACGGCATCATGTGCACCAGCTTCGTAGCCGCGTGGATGCGATCTTGATTGGCGCGGAAACAGTTCGAGTGGACAACCCGCGTTTGACCGTGCGGGGCGTGCACGGGGCGCGACAACCTTGGCGCGTCGTGCTGACCCGTTCGACTAATTTGCCGCGACGGGCCCGATTATTTTCCGATCGGTGGGCGGGGCGAACGCTGATTTATAAAGGCAAATCTCTGGCGAGTGTCCTGAAGGATTTGGGTAAACGAAGTGTGACCAGTGTTCTGATTGAGGGTGGTGGCGAAGTGCTTGGCCAGGCGCTCGATGCGCGCTTGATCGATAAGGTGCAGATTTATTTGGGTCCGATTTTAACCGGTGGACCACTGATTGCATTTCCGGGCCGCGGAGCGCAAAGCACCGGTAAGGCGACACCTCTGAGGGAGGTCTCCTACTGGCGGATTGGCGAAAATGTCTGCATTACAGCTTATCCGAAAGAAAATCGCCGCTGAATAAACCGGAAACTTTCTGTTGCTCCGATTGTTTAATTCAAAAGAGGTAAAATGATAATGAACTGGAAAAGACTTCTCATAATTGCACTGGTGGCGGGGGGAATCGCTTTCGTTCCGGTGCCACGCTCTGACGCTGGCGTATCGGTCGGGATCGGATTCGGCTTCCCGGTGGGATATCCGTATCCGTATCCTTATTATCCCTACCCCTACGGATATTATGGGCCGAGCGTCTGGGTCGGGCCGTCCTGGTACTGGCATAACGGGCATCGCGTTTTTGTCACGAGACGTGTCGCGAGACATCCGCGGCACCATCATCGGTAATGAACTGACATAGGATCTAAGAAATCCGCTGAGCTGGCTCGATATCTAGTTCGAGCCAGCTTGCGATTTTTAGAGCAAGCGTGCAGCATCTGCGGCAGAGTCCGGCTGCGCTGTCGTTGCATTCGCAAGTTTCCGCTGCTTCTCAATAGCTTCATGCCGTCGAGTTCAGGTGCGGTTACTCGGGGCGAGAAGCCTCGTCAGGCGACAGGGACGGTTTTTTCTATTTCCCTGATTTCTGCGACTCTGCTGGCTTTGTCGTGGCGCTGTCGTTTGGTTGCAATTGGAATTCTTTTCTTAGTTGTTGAATCAACGCCGGTATCTCTTTCTGTCGCTCGGTTTCGATTTGGTCCCGGAGCCCTCGTTCTATTCTGCGGCGCTCCTGCATGTAGCGCGACTCGAACTGACTACGCTTTTCCTGATCCAGCCGGAGGCCGGAATCGCGCAGTGCGGCGTCGCTTTCACGCTTAATTTGTGCCTGGAGCAAATTTTCCCGCTCGCGCAAGATCTTGCGCTCTTCTGGGCCCATTCGCATCCAACGCTCGGCATTGCGCCGGAAATCCTGGCGCGCGTCTGCAGGGAGAGAAAGCCAGCGCTCATGCGTGCTCGTCATAGGCGACGGACGGTTCGCATGCGGAGCTGGCTGCCGCCCACCCGACCGCTGCTGCGGCTGCGCCTGTGCCAAAGCGCAGGACGAAGCTAAGATCAATAAGGCGGTGATTACCTTTATAGAGCTGGCGTTTCGTTCCACAGGCTATCTTCATCCCAAGCGAGCAATTCATCCAGATCAGCGACGACGTCGAAGTCTTGCGGATCGATCTTTGCCACCACATCGGGTTCGCGCTCGCGGTACTTTTGTGACCACCCAGGGGCATGCACGGCGATTGCCATTCCTATCACAACAACTGCCACTCCAGATGCTGCGACGAGTCTCCGCAAGCTGAACCAGTTTTGCGCTCGCCCAAAGAGACTCGCTTCCTCGCGGATCTCCCTCACCACATTCCGCGCAAAGAACGGCGAAAGCTTGGGTTCGGCGGTCCGGCCGAGCAAGTCCCATAATTGTTGATCATCTTCACGTTGCATAGTCTCCGCTGAATTGAACTACTTGCACCGTTGGAAGTTGCGCTTGAACGGCGCAGTTTATACTCCAGAAGCCTCGAGGAATCCTTCGAGCTGCCGAATACGAGTCGGATGACGCATCTTGCGCAAAGCCTTTGCTTCGATTTGACGAATGCGCTCACGAGTGACTTGAAACTGCCGGCCTACTTCCTCAAGAGTTCGGCTGTAGCCATCGACCAGCCCGAAACGCTGCTCGAGCACTTGGCGCTCGCGGTCTGTCAGGGTTTCGAGCACGTCTTTGATTTTCTCCTTCAACAGGACAATGGCAGTCATGTCGCTGGGGTTTTCGGCGCCTCTGTCCTCGATAAAGTCTCCAAAATTCGTGTCTTCGCTTTCGCCAACGGGCGATTGAAGAGAGATCGGCTGCTGTGCCATCTTCAAGACCGCGCGAACGCGATCGACGGGCAACAGCACTTCTTCCGCCACCTCGTCCGGCGTTGGCTCGCGCCCGTATTCCTGCACGAGCTGTTTTTGCACACGCATGAGCTTGTTGATTGTCTCGATCATGTGCACGGGGATTCGAATCGTGCGGGCCTGGTCGGCGATCGACCGGGTGATCGCCTGGCGGATCCACCACGTTGCATAAGTCGAAAACTTGTAGCCGCGCCGGTATTCGAACTTCTCGACCGCTTTCATTAGCCCCATGTTTCCTTCCTGAATCAGGTCGAGAAATGACAGACCGCGATTGGTGTATTTCTTTGCAATCGAGATAACAAGGCGCAGGTTCGCTTCCACCATTTCGGTCTTGGCCCGTAATGCCTGGCGCATCCAACCTTTCAGCGCCTGGTAATGACCGGTATATTCTGAAAGCGAAAGCCACAGTTCGCTTTCCAATTCGCGGATTTTATCCCGGAGGTGCATCCGTTTTTTCTGGTCGCGAGGATGTTTTGCCAGCTCCGCCTCAAGATAAAGCGCCGCATGGGAAGCGTCGTCTGCCAGATGAGCAAATTCCTCTGTGACTTTCTGCTTGAAGTAAAACGCAGGATAAATCTTTTGCAGCGAAGCGATGCGTCTTTGGAGCGACTTGAGTTTCTTCGATCGGTTTTGTGAAGAATTGCGCGAAAGCTGGCAGTACTGCTCGCTGATTGAGGCGCTCAATCGCTCCACCTGTTTGCACAAGTGCGGGAGCTTCTTCATATACCGTTCCCGGCTCTCGATTTTTTTGTCGAGAATCACGCGGTCGAACCGCTCTTTTCCCTCGGCAAGTTTCCTGGCCAAATCGAGATGGGCACGGGCAATAAAGCCGAAGCGGTTGATGTGCTTCTGCACCATGTTTTCCGCCTCCTCAATCCGTTTGGAGATTTCCACTTCCTGCTCCCGGGTCAGGAGCGGAACCTGGCCCATCTGCTTGAGATACATGCGCACGGGGTCGTCAAGAACATCGAGTTTGGGCCCGGTTTTCTCCTCCTCTTCTTCCTCTTCCTCGGCGTCTTTTTTTCCGTCCTTGTAGCGATCCACCTCCGACGCCTCAATAATGTCGATCTCCATACGGCGCAGGCGCGTGAGAATGAGATCGAGCTCATCGGCGTCAGTGATCCCTTCGGGCAGCGTCTCGTTTAAATCGTCAAAGGTGAGATACCCTTGTTCTTTTGCCAGCTTGATCAGTTCGCGAATGCGGCTCTGGATTTCAATCGTGAATTGCAAACGCGTCATGCCCTCGCGCCGCGGCGTTGGCGAGAGCGCGCCATTGCGCCACTGCCCTCGAACGCGAGCAATGCGCTTGGATTTGGGCGCGGCGATTCCTGGTTGTCTCTTCAGACTTCGCCGAAGCGCCCGCGACTTGGCTGGCGGACTACGGCGAAGCCGGCTTCTTTTAAGCCGCGGCGACGACTTCCGGCTGGTTCCCTTTCGTTTCGAATGCCTGGCCAAGGTTTGTGCGGTTAAAGAATTTTGACTGAGGCGTTCGTGGCTACATGACCGGCAGTCAACTGTCGATCTTGGTAGCAGACGAAAGCTTCGGAAATTCGCGGAGCTCCTGCGTCAGGTCAAGAATTTGTTTCTGTAAATTGACGATTTCACCCGTGCTGAGCTGCGTGAGCCTGATTCGGTTCTTGGCCACGTCGAGCTTGCGGCGCAACACCCCTTCACGAATGCCGAGCCACCATTTTTCCATCATCGTTTGGGGATTCGGCGGCAC
>QHOW01000157.1 GCA_003219435.1 Verrucomicrobiota bacterium
GCACGCGCGCTACCCGGGATACTTTTCAGCTTATCTGGCGCGCAAAATTGCGACGCAAAAATTGTAGGTCGCGTTTGTGTGAGACGCTGCAATCTGTTCGAAGGCAGGTGAATGCCGGGGCGAATACTTGGCTTGTGCCTACGGCTTTTGGTCGACCGCGGTTTTGTCGGGCATGATCCCTATCTCACCCGGCACAACGGGCACATAGATGAACGCGCGAGTGCGCGCCGGCGTTTGCCAGCCGGTTGCGCTCGCGATGACATCGTCGCCCTGTTTCTCCGCATAGTCGAAATAATCGGAGTCCGCCGGTGAGCGCGACCAGTTCGAGTAGGGCCCGATCTGCATCAGCACCGCTCGCAAGTCTCCCTCTGTCCATTTAGTGGCGGTGCGTTTTTTGAATCTGACGTAGCGCGCTTTGTCATTGAAAAAGCCAACTGTCACGTCCCATCCGTCATCCATTGTTCCCGTAAGAAAACCATGAGCCTTTTCGCCCTGACCAACCATGTCGAGGAGGTTTGATGCCATCGTCGCCTTCTTTTTAAAATGTGCTTCGACCTCACGCAGCGATTTGAGCAAAATGTTCATTTACGGGCTGAAGATTAGGTGGCGAGCGTATTCAGAACAAGGCAATATGATCGGCGCAATCGTGCCGCATCTCACGCGTAAACCTTTTGTCGTGTGATTTCCTACTTGATCGGTGTTGTCGCGACTTTTCGTTGACATGCGCATCGCGTTCGTGCTTTACACGCTTACGCCGCTATTCTTCATTACGTCGCCAACCAGGCGATAAGTGACGCATACGATCGTCTTTGCGTGCCAATATACGCAGGCAGGATTGCCTGCGTCACGCTTCAGTACCGGTAATGCTCTGATTTAAACGGACCCTCGATCGGCACACCGAGATAATCGGATTGTTCTTTGGTGAGCTTGGTCAGTCTCACGCCAATCTTTTCCAAATGCAGGCGAGCGACTTCCTCGTCGAGCTTCTTCGACAAGACATAAACGCCAACTTTATAGGTGTCGCGATTTTTCCAGAGATCGAGCTGTGCGAGCACCTGATTGGAAAATGAGTTCGACATCACGAAGCTCGGGTGACCGGTGGCGCACCCGAGATTTACAAGGCGGCCTTCGGCCAGCAGGAAAATTTCGTGACCGTCCGGGAAAGTGTATTTGTCCACCTGCGGTTTGATGTTTGTTTTCTTCACGCCTTTCGCTGTGTTAAGCGCATAGACTTGGATCTCGTTGTCGAAGTGACCGATGTTCGCGACGATCGCCTGGTCTTTCATTTGCTGCATATGGTCGCATGTGATGACATCGACGTTGCCGCTGGCGGTAACATAAATGTCGCCCCGGCCAAGGGTGTTTTCGATGGTCGTGACTTCGTAACCTTCCATCGCGGCTTGTAAGGCGTTGATCGGATCGATCTCGGTAATGACGACACGGGCGCCCTGGCCGCGCAACGATTGCGCGCAACCTTTGCCGACATCGCCGTAACCGCACACAACCGCGACTTTGCCACCGATCATCACATCGAGCGCCCGGTTCAATCCATCGATCAACGAATGGCGGCAGCCATAGAGATTGTCGAACTTCGATTTCGTGACGGAATCGTTGACGTTGATCGCGGGAACCAGAAGCCGGTTTTCCTGATGCATCTTGTAAAGACGATGCACGCCGGTGGTGGTCTCTTCCGAGACGCCGCGCCAATCCTTCACGATCTCGTGCCAGCGGTAGGGATTCTCGCGATGAATCTCGAGCAGCAAATCTTTGATGACCTGCTCTTCCTTGTTCGCCGATTTCGTTTTGGCCCAATCGCTTCCTTCTTCGAGTTCATAACCTTTGTGAATGAGCAACGTGGCATCGCCGCCGTCATCGACTACAAGCTGCGGTCCGTTCCCATTTGGATGGGAGATTGCTTGATAAGTGCACCACCAATATTCTTCGAGGCTCTCGCCTTTCCACGCGAAAACCGACACGCCCGACTTGGCGACGGCCGCGGCGGCGTGATCTTGCGTTGAAAAGATGTTGCAGCTTGCCCAACGCACGCTCGCGCCAAGATCGACAAGCGTTTCGATCAAAACGGCAGTCTGGATCGTCATGTGCAACGAACCGGTCACGCGCACACCGGCGAGCGGTTTGCTCGGCGCATATTTCTCACGGATTGCCATCAGTCCCGGCATTTCTTTTTCCGCGATGGAAATTTCTTTTAGACCCCAATGCGCCAGATTGATGTCCTTTATTTTGTAATCCGTTTTCGTTTCTTCAATTGCTGTTGCAGCCATAGTTTTAAGTTTTTTAAGTTTTAAGTTTTAAGGGTCCTTTGCGCGCGCGCTTCATCTTTGCCCGAGTCTTCCCGAGGACAGATTTGCGAAGGCCTTATTGCCGATATCTCCTTCGTTTCGGAAACGAGCTTTTGGAAATCGCTCTTTCCGAGAAGAGCTAGTTTTCGTGCGATGTAGAGCTGTGTACGTAGTTCACCGCACGAGCCTTTGGAGAAATTCAGAAAGTGGGCAAAGTCTTTTGTGCTGCCGCGTTCCGCTCCTTCCGCGATATTAGAAGGAATCGAAAGGCCGGCCCGCTCAAGCTGATCCTTAAGCGAGAATTTCTTGGAGCTTTCGAATGTTTGAAAAATTGCGACCGAGAGGCGACAACCGCGCTGCCAAACTTCCAAATCTTCAAACGATTGATAGGCCATACTTAAAACTTAAGACTTAAAACTCAAAACTGAGCGCTATCGCGCTACGGCACGTAGTTCATCCGCTTTGTCGGTTCGTTCCCACGTGAGCGCGTCAAGATCATCCACGCGGCCGAAGTGGCCGTAATTGGTCGTCTTGCGATAAATGGGGCGAAGCAAATTGAGCTGTTTGATGATCTCGGCCGGTTTGAAATTGAAAACTTCCCAGATGGCGCGCTCCAATTTCTCCTCATCCACCTTGCCGGTGCAGAAGGTATCGACACTCACGCTCACTGGCTCAGGGTGACCGATGGCATAAGCGAACTGGACTTCGCATCGATCCGCCAGGCCGGATGCGACGACATTCTTGGCGATCCAGCGGCCCATGTAAGCTGCGCTGCGATCTACCTTCGTCGGGTCTTTTCCGGAAAACGCTCCGCCGCCGTGCCGTCCCATTCCGCCGTAGCTATCACAGATAATCTTGCGCCCGGTGATTCCAGCATCGCCTTCCGGGCCGCCGATGACGAACCGGCCAGTCGGGTTAATCAGATAGGTTGTTTTGTCGTCGATCCATTCAGGTGGCATCACTTTTTTGATCAGGAGCTCGATCAAGGTTTCGCGAATCTCCTTTTGTTTCACGTCAGCGGCATGTTGCGAGGAAACGACGACAGTCGTGGCTCGAACTGGTTTGTAGCCGTCGTATTCGATCGAGACTTGCGTTTTAGCATCGGGACGCAGCCACGGAATTTCGCCTGATTTTCGCAAACGAGTCAGCTCGCGGCCCAGTTTGTGCGCGAACGAAATCGGCGCCGGCATGAGCTCTGGCGTTTCATTGCAAGCAAACCCGAACATCAGGCCCTGATCGCCTGCGCCCTGTTCCGCTGTGGCTTTCCCATCCGCAGCGGCGCTATCGACTCCCTGTTTGATGTCGCGCGATTGTTCGCTCATTTCACAAATCACCCGGCAGGTGTCAGCGTGAAAAATGCAATCGCCGTTGACATAGCCGATGTCCCTGATCGCAGTGCGCACGCGCTCCTCGAAATCAAACTTTGCATTGCTGGTAATTTCGCCAGCCAGGACAACGAGGTTGCCTTTTGCCAGCGTCTCGCATGCAACGCGGCTCAAAGGATCTTGCTCAAGACACGCGTCAAGAATGTAATCGCTGATCGTATCGCAAACTTTATCTGGATGACCTTCAGTGACGGAT
This sequence comes from Verrucomicrobiota bacterium, assembly GCA_003219435.1. Taxonomy (GTDB): domain Bacteria; phylum Verrucomicrobiota; class Verrucomicrobiia; order Chthoniobacterales; family UBA10450; genus Udaeobacter. Next base: position 3,882 of record QHOW01000157.1, read on the forward strand.
TCAGAGGAAAAAATGTAACGACGAGACATGGTTTAGCGAAGTGATTAGTTACAAAAGTTACAAGATTAAATCGAATGGGCGAAACGTCGATCACGACGGTCGTTGTAACAATATAACGCTTTTAACAATTGAATCGCCGCAACGACATATTGACCAATCATGATGCGTCGATATATCGTTTGGCAATCATGGCGTCAACCATTAATTTGCTCCGATTGCTGGCGGATCCCACTCGTCTGCGCTTGTTGCTGCTCCTCGAGCAGGAAGAACTTTCCGTTGCCGAGTTACAGCAAATTCTGGGCATGGGCCAGTCCCGCATCTCGAGTCATCTCGCGCAATTGAAGCGCGCCGGCGTCGTAGCGGATCGCCGGGTCGGGAAAAATGTTTACTATGGGGCAAACCACAATGGACAAAGCGCGCAACGAGAACGTGCCGCGGAAATAACCCGCCTGCTGGCGCGCGAACTGCCCGAGACCTCGCGTGATCGCACGAATCTTAAGCTCGTTTTGCACAAACGTCAGGACAAAGCGCGGAAATATTTCGATGAGCTCGCCGGCAAGTTTGGCCGAAGTTATGTGCCTGGCCGCTCCTGGAAAGCGCTTACGCACACGCTCATCGCCCTGCTTCCGCCGTTGACAGTGGCCGACCTTGGCGCCGGTGAAGGAACCCTTTCACAGATGCTGGCCAAAAACGCGCGCAAAGTCATTGCCATTGATAATTCGCCGAAGATGGTTGAGTTCGGATCGCAGCTGGCGAAGAAGCATGGATTCAAGAATCTCGAATACAGGCTGGGTGATATTGAAGATCCGCCGATCGCGAAAAACAGCGTCGATCTTGCAATTTTAAGCCAGGCGTTGCATCACGCCATTCATCCGCAGCGAGCCGTCGCGGCGGCGCGCCGGATCTTGAAGCGCGGGGGTCGGTTGGTGATTCTCGATCTTTTGAGCCACCGCTTCGAACGAGCCCGCGAACTCTACGCGGACCACTGGCTCGGCTTTAGCGAAGTGCAATTGCACCAATTCCTGGAAAAAAGCGATTTCCGACAAATCGAGGTAAGCGTCGTCTCGCGCGAGAAACAGAGTCCACATTTTCAAACGGTGTTTGCAACAGGCGTAAAGTGAACAGCGAGCTTCATTCTCGTGTCTATATTTGCACCGGTGAGCTATAATCCCGCTGAATCCAAATCTGTTGCTATGAGCGGCTTCTTCGAAGAGGTAAAACGGCGCAAGGTGTACCGGGTGGCGGTAGCGTACATCATCGGCGCTGGCGGGGTGATTCAGCTGGCCTCGGCTGCGTTTCCGGCCTGGGAATTGCCAAACTGGGCGTTGCGTCTGGTGATCGTGCTGTTACTCATCGGTTTCCCCATCGCGCTGATTCTCGCGTGGGCTTTCGATGTAACCCCGGAAGGCATTCGATCGACGCCGAGTGCCGCTGCGCCAAAAACCCGCCGCCGTCGAAATATCATTATGCTTGTCGCAACCGGCGTGATGGTCTCTGCGATTGCGGCGTTTTTCCTCCTCCCCCGCATTTCTTCCGCTCGAAAGATCGACAAGTCGATTGCGGTATTGCCGTTTGAAAATTTGAGCGATGACAAGGAGAACGCTTATTTCGCTGACGGCATTCAGGATGACGTGCTCACGAATTTATCGAAAATCGGCGACGTGAAGGTAATCTCCCGCACATCGGTTATGTCCTACCGGGGCAAGACATCGAACGTTCGCGAAATCGGAAAGGCATTGGGCGTCGCCACCATTCTCGAGGGCAGTGTTCGGCGTATCGGCAATCGGGTCCGTGTGAACGTGCAGCTGATCAACACCGAGAACGACGAGCACATGTGGGCGGAAGATTACGATAGCGATTTGACCGACGTCTTCGCTATCCAAACGGATCTGGCCCAAAAAATCGCGAATGAACTTCGGGCAAAATTGTCGCCGAGCGAAAAACAACAAATCGAACGCAAGCCCACGGAAAATGGCGAGGCTTATCTGGCTTTTGTGCAAGCGCATAATCTGCAGAACGCCTATGACGATTTCGAAAAACTCAAACAGAGCGAGCAGCTCTACGAGCGTGCCATCACACTTGACCCAAATTTTGCGCTGGCCTTCGCGCGCTATTCGCAGTTGGAAAGCTGGATTCTGCACACGTTCGACCGTACCCCAGAGCGCCGCGAAAAGTCCCGCGCTCTGGCCGAGCGCGCTTTGCAATTGCAGCCTGATCTGCCGGAAGCACATCTGGCCCTTGGATTCTCGTATTACTACGGCGACGACAACTACGACGCGGCGCTGAAAGAATTCGAAATCGCGCAACGCGGATTGCCCAATGACTCTGACGGTTATCTCGCCATTGGCGCTATTCAGCGCCGACAGGGGAAATGGGCCGAATCAACCGCAAATCTTGAGAAGGCGGCCAGTCTAAATCCAAAGGACATCTGGCCGCTCCAGAATCTCGCTTTCAATTACCAGATGATGCGGAACTTCGACGCTGCCAACAAGACCATTGATCGCGCGCTCGCCTTGGATCCGACGGCATTCGCGGCTCTGGAGATCAAGTCCAAGCTGGCTATCGCTGAGAAAGGCGATTTTAGCGTCGCAGAGAAAGCATTCGGGGCCCTGCCAATCCCAATTACCAACAAACAAAAGCTCAATACCACCGGTGCGCGCGCGAATGTTTTCCTCTTGGAACGCAAGTACAGAGAAGGATTGCAGGAAGCGGAAAGGCTTTCGGACGATCTCCTCACATCCTTACCCGGAGCCTTGTGCAACAAATATTATTTCATCGGCTTTGCGCGAAAAGCCCTCCTAGACGAAGCTGGGGCGCGGGCGGCTTTTCTAAAGGCGAAGAGCGCCGCCGAGGAGCAATTCAAAAAGAGTCCCGATGCAGCGGACGCGCATATTCAACTGGCGAAGGTTCTTGCCTTCCTCGGCGAGAAGGATGCCGCGCTCTCTGAGGCTCAACGCGCGACCGAGCTGCGTCCCGAAAGCAAAGACGCCTTTAACGGTCCCGATATTACGGAAGGGGTGGCCCAGGTTCATGTTATTCTTGGCGACAACGGTCGCGCGATTGAAATCCTGGACGGGCTGTTGAGCCGACCGAGCGCTGTCACGGTGCAGGGCCTGAAAACAAATCCAATTTGGGACCCGTTGCGAAACGATCCGCAATTTAAGGCGCTGCTGAACAAACACGGTGGCAAGAGTTAAGGCCGCGCTTCTTTTCCTCGCCGTTGCGGTCACGGCGCACGCTGACTGGACGATTCGCTCCGCGCATTCGGAACCCGGACGTGACGGCGTTATACATCGGCAGGTTAGTTTGGAAGATTCCGAAACGAATGAGAGTGCGACGATTGATCTCGCACTGTTTTCGACAAAGTCGTGCACTCTGCGGGTGATCGATCAGCCTGCGCCGCCACGGGGCGATCTCGCGCAGGCAATGCGGCAGGAAAGATGTTTAGCCGGTGTGAACGGCGGCTACTTCGAGCCCGACTACGCGCCGATTGGATTGCTGATCAGCGATGGGAAAATAATCGCGCCCCTCCAACGCGCGAGATTAATTACCGGCGTGCTCGCAGCGTCGCCGCGCGAAGTGCAGATCCTGCGCACCCGCGAATTCTCGCGTCGACGAGAATTTAACGCCGCGGTCCAATGCGGACCGTTCCTTGTCGATCTAGGCCGAAGTGTTCCCGGTCTGGAGAAGACGCGCACGGCGCGAAGGACCTTTGCTGCGGTAGGAAGTGTCGAGCGTGCTGCGCTCGGCTTTTGCTCGGGTGTGTCGCTTTCGGAGCTGGCCAAAATTCTTGCCACAACACGATTGGCAGAAGATTTCAAACTTCAGCGCGCATTAAACCTCGATGGCGGCTCCTCGAGCGCATTCTGGTTCGCGGCGCGTGACGGAACGGCATATTCGATTCCCGAACAAAAAACGGTGCGGGATTTTGTGGGCGTAGTGCCGAAGTAAAACTGTAGCGGCGCTCTATGAGCGTCGCACTTTTCTCACCGACGGCCGTAGACCGCCGCTACAAAATCTGTTTAATCTGCGGTTCGATGCGCACATTCGGTAGATTTAGATCGGACGAAGAATTCTTCTACGGCGAAGTGCGCGGCGAGGGCGTGCACGTGCTGGCAAAGCCGTATTGGATCGAGATTACACCGACTGGCGATATGCGGAAACTTGCAGATTTAGGTGTCGATGTTCCGGTCGTGCCGTCCAAATTGATCGCGGTTGGTCTGAATTACTCCGATCACATTGCGGAGATGCAGCGGACTCCGCTGGGCACTCCGTTGATTTGGTTCAAGGCGCCTAGCTCGCTCCTGGCGCATGGCGGCACGATCGAAATCGCATTTCCCGGACATCGAACCGATTTCGAGGTGGAGCTTGCGATCGTCATCGGCGCGCCTACCAAAAATGTGCGTGTCCAGGATGCCCTCCAACACGTTTTCGGTTACACCATCGGCCTAGACATTAGCGATCGCGGCCTGCAAAAACACGAAAAACAATTTGGGCGCTGCAAATCATTCGACACTTACACACCGATTGGTCCGTTCGTCTATTCAGACGTCGATGTGAGTGATCGTTTAATCGAGCTCCGTCAAAACGGAGCGGCCCGGCAGCGGGCACGCACGAGTCAGATGATCTATTCGGTCGCGCAAATCGTTGCGTTCGCCAG
>QHOW01000133.1:0-5535 GCA_003219435.1 Verrucomicrobiota bacterium
CGAGACGCTGCGAATCAAGCGCGCGGATGAATTTCCCGCCGCGACCGATCAACGTTACATCGACAAAATGATCGAGATGATCGGCGCGCTCATCTCACGCGGCCTCGCTTATCAGGCGGACGACAAATCAGTTTATTTTCGGATCAACAAATTTCCGGATTACGGAAAGCTCGCGCATTTCGATCTCACACAGTTGCAGTCGACCGGCCGGGTGAAGCACGACGAATACGACAAGGAACACATCGGCGATTTCGCGCTCTGGAAGGCGTGGGACGAAGAAGATGGCGATGTAGCGTGGGAGAGTCCGTGGGGCCGCGGCCGTCCCGGCTGGCACATCGAATGCAGCGCAATGTCGACAGCGCTGCTCGGCGACCAGATCGACATCCATTGCGGTGGCGTCGATAACATTTTTCCGCATCACGAAGCGGAGATCGCCCAGAGCGAAGGCGTCACCGGGAAAAAATTCGTGCGCTACTGGCTGCATTGCGCGCATCTGCTGGTGGATGGCCAGAAGATGTCGAAATCGCTTGGGAATTTTTACACGCTCCCGAATCTTTTCGAGAAGGGATACACCGGCCGGGAAATTCGCTACGCGCTGATGCGGGTGCATTATCGCGCGCCACTCAATTTCACCTGGGAAGGAATGGAAGAAGCGCGCCAGGCTCTCACCCGCATTGATGCGTGGCTGGCGCGACTTCGCGAACTGGTAGGATCAGCGTGCCGCGCTGACCGGACGCCGCGGGGCTGCGTCCCTACTTCGCAATTCGAAGAAGCGCTCGACGATGATCTGAACATTTCCGCAGCGCTTGGATTTTTGTTTGAATCGATTCGAGAAACGAATCGCGCGATGGATGAAAACGAACTCAATGCTGCCTCGGCCAGCGCATGGCTGGATTGGTGGAAACGAATCAACACTGTTCTCGATCTCGAAGCTGAGGCCGAAGTCGCGGTGCCGACGGAGGTGGCGCAACTCGCAAAGGAGCGCGAGGCCGCGAGACGCGAGAAAAATTGGAAACAAAGCGACGAACTGCGCGACCGAATTTCCGCGCTCGGCTGGGACGTGCGCGACACCAAGGACGGCCAAAAACTCTCGCGGCGTGGAGCGGCGCCTTCCGGATAGCGCACGCGTCCCGCGTGTTGGCGAGCGCGTCTCGCGATCGCGGACTTTTCTCACCGCGCCACCAGCTCTGAAAACTCGCTTTAAAAAAAGTTCGTTTCGGCGCGACGCCGAAACCAGCACGCGAGACGCGTGCGCTACCCACAAAAATCCGCTCGCAACGGAGGGAGCGATTCGTCATCTTGAGCGCTGAAAATGTTCGCGCCCGCCGATTTTCTTGACCTCGAGCACACGGCTCACCCGAAGCTGTTCGAAAACCAGAATTACGTCTGGGATGCGCTTAAACAAATTGCGAGTTATCTGCAATTTCGCTTAAAGCCCGCAATCTTGGGCGAACTGATGGGCAAGCCTTTCATCAGCAACCATGTTTTCATCGGGAGAGGAACTGTCGTTGAGCAGGGGGCGGTGCTGAAAGGCCCGGCGTGGATCGGCGAAAACTGCCAAATTCGGAGCGGCTGTTACGTGCGCGAGAACGTGATCGTCGGGAATGGCGTCGTGATGGGAAACTCGTGCGAATTCAAGAATTGCATTCTGTTCGACGAAGTGCAGGCGCCGCATTTTAATTACGTCGGCGACTCCATTCTTGGTCACCACGCTCATCTTGGCGCGGGCGTGATTCTCTCGAACGTCAAACTCAATCATGGCGAAGTCGCCGTTGTGACCCCCAATGGCAACATTGCAACTGGTCTGACAAAATTCGGCGCAATCATCGGCGATCGAACGGAGATCGGTTGCAACGCGGTGATCAACCCCGGCTCAATTCTCGGACGCGACTGTCTCGTTTATCCAAACGTGAATTTTCGCGGCGTTCTCCCGGAAGGCGGCATCGTGAAACTTCGGCAGGAACTGCAGATCTTACAGCGACGTGAAACTTAACCCTGCAAACGAACCGGTTTGAGGCCTTGATCGCCGGATCTAAAGTGCTGGCCGAAGAAAACGCTGAAGTGGTAAAACTTAGCACGCCTTATGGAAGAGATGACCGGTGTCACCAGCTAGGGCGACGCCCAGAAGTCGGATCATGATTCCCTCTCGGGACAGATTCAACGTGTGCGATCAGTGGCCTCAGCGCTACTTGATAAGGCAGAAAATGCTTCGAGCTTGAGCGACATGGCGACCGGAATCGAAAAGGCCGCTATTGCATTAAACCTGTCCGCCGAGGTCGCTAAAACGCGAGGTGAACTTTCAAAGGTCTACGAAGAGATATCGCGGCTGAAATACGAAAACCGGACCGCGGCGAAACGCGCGCGAGGTCACAGTCAATCTGCTTGCCAATAGTTCCGACACAGCGTTTTTCACTACCCTTTTCGGCACTGCCCTCACACCGGCAACGTGGAATACCCTGGACCGATCGCTTCGTCTCGACCGATCGTTGTCCGCCAGGATCATTCCGGTGTGGAACAAGTCATGGGATGTTAACAAACAGCAGGAAGACAAGTCTCGGCTGAGCAAACAGGAACTGGCTACGTATGATTACGTCGAGATGGCTTTGCCAGTGATTACGTCCCATATTGGCGGCGTTCTAAAGATCGAGAGGCCGCTCGACGCGCGCATTGACCTATCCGGCACAGTCTTCAAAAATGGCGATTGGCAAAGAGTTAACCTTAGGGGAGCAAACCTCGAAAACGCGGAATTGCTTTGGATGGATCTTCGTGACGCGCAGCTCGACGGAGTCACCCAATTCGCCGGTTTGCATCTGTATTCCACTAATTGGTGGCACGCCAAGTCGATAAACAAACCTTTGCTCGATTATCTCCGAACAACATCTCCGTGTACGGCTGGCAAGCCATATGGTCCTCGAGACGAAATGTCGAGCGAGCAGGATTGCGAAAGCTCAGTCCGCCGACTGACATCACAGTTGAAATAAAATAGAAAGCTCGACGCGACAGCCCGTTTGTTATATCGGGAGCGGGCGGATCCAGCAGGGCTTTGCCCGCATTTACAGGTCGACCCACCTATATTACCGTCAATCAGCGTGGATGCACAAAGGGATTTTGTACTTGCTTCGGATCTAGCCGAGCGATTCAGACAAGATCTTAGTAACGTTCACCGAGGCCGTGTTCTGACAGAGTTTCTCGGCCAGGCTGAAGTACACCTATGGGTTGTGCCCCTGGTCATATCTGCGGAGGAATCTTCCTACTTCAAATCCATTCTCTCCCTCGACGAACAAGAACGTGCCGGACGCTTCCGGAAAAGCCGAGACGCACAGCGTTATGTCGCCGCCCGGGGTACGCTGCGAAGTCTGTTAGGCGCATACTTGACGATCGAGCCGGACAGATTGCAGTTCGTCTACGATGCTTTCGGCAAGCCGCGTCTCGCCGGTGAAGAACCTCTCACGTCGATGAAGTTTAGCGTTTCCCATTCCGATGATCTGGCGTTGTTCGGCTTTGCACGTGGGCACAAAAATGGAGTCGATGTGGAGCGCATCCGTCAGGATATCGACGTCGAAGATTTGGCGGCGCGCTATTTTTCGCCGAATGAGTTCAAGAAATTGCGCTCCTTGCCCGCGGATCAGCGGAGGGAGGCTTTCTATTGTGGCTGGACTCGAAAAGAAGCTTATCTAAAGGGGCGCGGAGAAGGTCTTTCTGTCCCGTTGGAGCGTGTTGAAGTCAGTCTAACTCCGGGTGAACCTGCGATGATCCTAAAAGCTTCCGGTGATCGCAGTGTCTCTCGACGCTGGACTGTTCAACATTTGTCGCCTGCATCGGGTTACATTGGGGCAGCAGCCGTGGAAGGCCGCGACATCGCTTTTAGATGCTTTAGATGCGAACCAGCTTTAGCGCGCGGTCGACAAAGCGCCTGTGAATGAGCGCCTATCGCTCCACCGCGAATTCCTCGTGTAGAGTTTGCGCCTGAATGAGGCAGGACTTCAACTTTTCGGCCAATTCTACGTTCGGAGCATGCCTTATTGACGGGGGGTTGCCCCCGGCGAAGGCGTAAACTTCGATTCCATCTTCCGCCAAAGCCATCCAACCGCCCGCTGGGTCAGTCGCGTAGAGCGACGTCGCGTCATCGTCGTCATCGGTCAGGAAAAAGATAATGCGTCCCGGGTAGGCCCCAGGATCATAGGCTTTGGCCGCCACGATATTGATGTCTGCAACACTCAACAATCCTTTTGCCCCTCTCTCAGCGATGCCGAAAGAAGACTTCGCGAAGGCATGCCACAGAGCAGCTTTGAAACTTCCGGAGACCTGCTGGGCTAACTCGAATGCTTTGGTACGAAGAGCCACAAGCTTTTCTCGGATTCTGAACGTGCGAAGTTTTCTCAATTCGCGCGCGATTCGCTTCACGAGATAGCTCGGCCTGAGCGGCCACCATTTTAAAGAACCGGGCGCGGGCGTATTGAACATCACTAACGACGCCACCTCCTGACCTTGAGTCTTCAGAATTCTGGCCATTTCGTAAGCGATCATCCCTCCAAAACAATAGCCAGCTAGAAAATACGGTCCCTTCCGCTGCACAGTGCGAATCTCTCTCAAGTAATGGATCGCCATCTCCTCAACTGTAAAATACGGCGCCTCCCCGCCAAGGCCCTGGGACCTAAGCCCGAACACGGGTTGATCCGCCTCCAGGGAAAGCGACAAGTTCCGGCCTTGAAAGATCTCACCACTGTGGCCATGAACGCAAAAAAGAGGTGGCTTTGTTCCGCTGGGTTGGACCGCCACAAGCGACGAATGTAACGAGTGGACTATTGGTGCGCTGATGATTCCCGCCAGTTGCCTGATTGTAGGCGCCCCAAGGAGCACCGACAAAGGCAATTCGATTTGGAAGGCCTTCTCAATTTGGATGAATAGCCGCGCTGCCAGCAAGGAATCTCCACCCAGTTCGAAGAAGTTTTCGTCGACACCAACCGGCATCCCGAAAGCTGCCCTCCAAAGCTCCACCAATCGCGATTGCACGTCATCCTTTGGCGTAACGCGATCTTTTGCTGCAACCACCTCTTTCGCGCCGGTCGGCATGTGTTGCGCCGGGGCAGCTCCGGGCTTACTCGAAATCAGAAGGTTGCTCACTCGCGCCCCGGGATCTTTCACCATCGTTTGCAAAACTGTATGGTAATCCTCGAGGATCTGTTTCATTGTCGCCGCTCGGAACAGATCCGTTCTGTACTCGAGAATCACTTCCAGCGTCGGCTCGATTTTGAGCCAGACGTTCAGATCGTACTTTGCAGTTCCGGCATAGAGCGGGAGCCATTGTATGCTCAATCCTCGAATCTCCCGATTTTCACGCGGTGCATTTTGGAGAATGAACATCACCTGGAATGGCGGGTTCTGATTCGGATCGGTCCTATTTGTGACCTCTTTTAACACTTTTCCAAAAGGCAGACTCTGGTCCGAGTAGGCGTTGAGAGCGACCTCGCGCACGCGCATCAGCAACTCACGGAATGTTGGGTTGCCGGACAAGCTGGTGCGAAGAAGCATGTC
>QHOW01000133.1:5553-7757 GCA_003219435.1 Verrucomicrobiota bacterium
GGACGGTTTGCCGCGCAGGAAGCAACGCCGATTTCTTCATCGTTTGAGCAGCGATGCAACAATGCTTGAAAGCCTGCCAGTAACAACATGAACAAGCTGACACGCTCCTGACGACTTAACTCTTTCAGTGAATTAGCTAAATCGGTCGGTAACACGATGCCTTCGCGCGCGCCGCGGTTGGTGGTGGCGGATTTTGCTTGCCGCGCAAAGTCTGTCGCCAAGTGCTGAAAGCCTGTAGCGCTGGCTAGTTGCCCTTTCCAATAAGATAGCCTGGATCGCAAGGCGTTTCCCTGGAGTTGTTCTTGTAGCCATCGTACATAGTCACCGTATTGGAAAGTCAGGTCGTGCAGTGGCGATTCGGTGCCGGTGGCGAAAGCCTGATAAAGCTCGGACAAATCGCGTGAAAAAATACCCGTAGACCAGTCGTCATGGACGATGTGATGGGTTGTAAGCTGCAGAACGTGATCGTCCACCCCAAGTCGCAATAGCGCGCCCCGCAGCAACGGGCTCTGCGCCAGATCGAACGGCCGAGCGGCATCTTCCAGTGCAACCTGTTGGGACCGGGCTTCCTTGGCGGTTTCGGCTAACCTCGACAAATCAATCATCCGAAGGGTTTGCTTCCGCGGTGAAATAACGATTTGAACCAGTTCTCCATGCCTCATTCGGAAGACAGATCGAAACACTCCGTGGCGCCGCACAATCTCGTGCAGAGTCTGTTGTAAGGCGCCTTCGTCGAGCGCCCCGCGAATACGGAAAAGAAGCGGATAGTTATATACTGCGCTGTCCGAGTTTGAAGGATCTTCCAGCCACGTTGTTTGCTGGACAAACCAGGACGGAACGACAAAAGCATCCTCCAACTGCAATCCAGGATTTTCGTTCCGAACCTGAAATAATAACTCGCCAGGTTCGCACGGAGTTTTGAACCCGTCCCTGGCCTGAGCGGTCGACTGCGATTGCTTGAGACCGCTGTTCATGGCGCTCTAGCAGGGCAACTCTGAAAGGCGCAATTCAGGGTTTGAAGCCGCGGCTTCCAGCAACACCTGCCATTCTTGAAGCGTTCGTTCAATGGTCGTCGCCTCGAACATATCCGGGTTATATTGAGCTCGGCCGAGCAGGCCATTGGGCCTCTCGCCCAACTCCAGATACAAACCCCATCTTGCGCCGCCACTTTCGACGTCCATGAAAGTCTGGCTCCAACCAGTTCCAAGATCCGGAGTCGCGGGTGCAAGGGAGACGACTACCTCAAACAGCGGACGCCGGTTTGGCTTCGGCGAAAGCCCCGCCTTTGCCAGCACGTACTCGAACGGCACATCATCATTGGCAATCGCTTCCAAAACGACATCCCGCACCTGTCGCAGGAGTTCACGAAACGTCGGGTTGCCAGAGAGATTCATGCGTAAAGGGACCGGATTAAGAAAATATCCTATCAAATTCTGGACCTCGGACCGTTTGCGGCCGGAAGGCGCGAGAGTACCGACCACCATGTCTTCTTGATCCGTGTAGTGGTAAAGAAGCGCCGAGAAACCGGCCAGCAAACTCATGAACAATGTAACGTTTTCCCCCCGACTCATCGCGTTAAGTCTTTGAACCAATTGATTCGGAATTGTGAACGGACGGATTGCTCCGCGGTAAGTTGACGAAGCGAGTCGTGAACCGTCGGCGGGCCATCGGAGCGCGGGCAGTGCTGGCATCAATCGGTCCCGCCAGTACGCCAACTGGCTCGCAAACGCTTCGGTCTGCACCCATTGTCGCTGCCAGTAAGCATAGTCGGCGTACTGAATCGGCAAATCGGCCAGGGGAGACGGCTTGCCCGCACTGAATGCTTCATAAAGAGTGGCTAATTCGGTCGGAAACACAGTGTCGACGGTTACACCGTCAGTCACGCTCTGATGCATTGTCAGGGTGAGCCGATGCTCATTCTCGCTCAAGGTAATCAATTTGGCTCGCACCAATGGCCCTTTCTTTAAATCGAAGGGCCTGCGAGCGTCTTCGGTCGCCAGTCGAAGTGCCTCTGCTTCCCGCTCCAGTGAGGGCATTTCTTGGAGATTCACCAGAGGAAGGGGAACTGTCGCCGGAGGTGGATGGATGACCTGCACCGGTTGACCATCCACGGTATCGAAGGTCGTTCGCCATGCCTCGTGCCGACGGATGATCTCAGTGAAGCTTCGTTCGAGGACGCGGGAGTCGAGCGTGCCGTGCCGGTG
>QHOW01000134.1 GCA_003219435.1 Verrucomicrobiota bacterium
AGGATCTTTGTAGCCGTTACAGATGATCAAGCTCTCGGGGTCCTGGTGCATTGCGAGCGCTGCGACCAGTTCCGGTTTGCTGCCCGCTTCGAGACCAAAATGAAACGGCTGGCCTGCATCGACGATTTCCTCAATTACTTCGCGCAACTGGTTGACCTTGATCGGAAAAACGCCCCGATATTCGCTGCGATAGCCGAACTCCGTAATCGCCGTTTGAAAGACACGGTTAATCGATTCGACGCGGTGCCGCAGCAAATCCTGGAATCGGATTACGAGCGGAAAACCGAGGTGGCGCGCGCGCGCCTCATTTACAACCTCGAGCAGATCGATGGAACCGCCGATATCTTGCAACGGCTTTGCCTCGACGTTGCCTGAGCTGTTAACCGTAAAGTAACCGTTGCCCCATCCCTCCACGTTGTAGGTGGCGATGGCGGACTCAAGGTCCCACTCGGTTTTCATTTCGATTCATCACGCGGCCGTCCGGCATCTGCCGAACAAAGCGCATATTCAATCAGCGCGTCGAACATGCAAGCCTTCGAACGAGAATTTCCCGAAAATTTTCGCGATCGCGCAACCATGGACGCCGGCCTTCGCGCTGCGAGACAACTGTAGCGTCTCCGTGAAACGCGCAGCGCGCGTGTTCCAAACGTGCTGGCGTCGCGCCTCGCACAGCGAAGCGGCTACAGAGGGTCGCTTGTCTTTCCTTTCCCCGCAGGTACCCTTCGCGTGATGAACAAAACGGTGATCGAGGTGCAAGTGAAGGCAGTATTGCCGACGAGCGGCGGATGCGCGGTGTTTATCGGCAATAACGACAAGGTGTTCATTATTTATGTCGATCAAACGGTGGGCAGCGCGATCACCATGTTCATGCGTCAGATTACCAAGGAGCGTCCCCTCACCCATGATCTGATGGGGCACTTGATGACGGCCCTCGGCGCAAAAGTCGATCGAGTGATTATCAACGATCTGAAAAATGCA